>JAFAKI010000371.1 GCA_019235595.1 Mucilaginibacter sp.
TGATTTAGCACATGGATTGAAAACTGACTATAACAGTTTTATATTATGGTATCTTAAAAAATGTCTTACTATTGGTTTTAACAAAAATATTCTTGGCAGCGGCTATGAAGATGAGCTATTAGCAGTGAATTACCGTTATCCTGGCTATTCGTTTGGCATTACGGGGGCGATAGAAAGCATTTCTTATTTGGTCGACCATTATTACAAAAATGGGCTCAATCATTTATTTAATGATGAACAGCTATACATTAATAAAGGTTCTTCTTCCCGCAACCCTTTTAAAGTCACCATAAAATCCAAATTATTTAGCGATCTGGTACATAAATGCTCAAATGCAAACTGGGTAGATATTGAAAATGAATTTTATGATAAACTCAAAGGCCTTTTGATCTTATTGCCTGACCGATCTTCTTCGGTTCAAAAATTAAATAGTGATTTAGAAGTCGTAAAAAGAGAGTTAGAAGAATATCTTTCGACAATCAAATGCGAAAAATATAGCCCAGCATATTCAGACATCTTCAAGTCACTCTTTGATTTATCCGATATTCTTCTTGAAAGCAATTTGAAGCAGCAAGATGGCCCTCACGAGTCTTTGATATTAAATTTCAACTATACCCCGACAGTCGAAAAGTATCTAAAAAGAACCGCCGATTTACCGAATTTGTCCAACATTAAGGTTAATTATATCCACGGTCGAATAAACGATAGCACTAATAAAATAATCTTCGGATTTGGCGATGAACTCGATGAGGACTATAAAAAAATGGAGTTATCAAAAGAGAACGGTTTTTTTGAGCACATCAAATCATTCGGCTATTTCAAAACATCAAACTATCATAACTTGATCCGTTTTATTGAGAGTAATGAATATCAAATTTATACCCTGGGTCATTCTTGTGGATTATCAGACAGAACCATGCTAAATATGATATTTGAACACCCAAATTGCAAATCGATTAAAATTTATTACCACAAATTTGAAGGCGGAAATAATTATACACGGTTAACACAAGAAATATCAAGGCACTTTAGGGACAAGGTAGCAATGCGCAGTAAGATTGTTCCTTTCGATAGATCTTTTCCGATGCCGCAAGTTGAATGAGTGTCGTCCGTCCGTCACATTGCCCTCTTATTGTGACAGTCACTAAAGCAACTATCCATTTGCAATTTGCTCAGCGGCAATATCTATAATCTGCAAGTACCGATCTAAAACGGTTTGATTGGGAACTGTTGAACGTGGGTCTAGGGAGAATAAAAGCCGATATGCTGTATAATTATTACAAGGCACTCCTAAAACTCTTGTACTTAAACCATCCAATTTATTAGTGGTAGTTGAAGACACGTGAGCTGCAGAATTTCTGATTGTCTTTAAATCCATAAGGTCATTGTTGATTGAGCCAAGAGAAGTGTTAAATATATATCCTTGGTGAAAAAATATTGAACTTATTTTCCTTACAGTCTCTGGATTTGACCAATCCATATGGCGTTGATTCCCTATTATTATTTGCTGAGCATGCTCTTTATCAATTGGATTTACCCATTTAGCGGGCCTATTATTTAAAACTGACACTTCATTTAATAGATAATCAACAAAACAAGTTTCCAAGAATGTTTCCCATGCAATATAAATTCTTAAAAAAGCGGATTCACTTATGAATTCTCTTAAGTTGCTTGCAATTTTAAAAGAGTTATTGCGGTATCGTTGATGTGCATAAGTTATATGCGAGTTTAACTCGACTACGCTGGCCCTAAAATCTGCTAAATTTTGTGCAATAGCCATTACAACGAATTTATTTTATCGATGATAAATTCAGTTCTTCTTACTCTAACAGTTGTGTCAGTAGTTGCCCTTCTACTATCTTCCAGAAATTGCATCTCTGTTTTCGATATATCCTTTGAGAAGGCCGTCATATCAAAAAGATAGTTTAATGACGTCAATGAGCTTTTCACAATTTCATATTTTCTTTGTTCAATTTCATTTCGTTGTTTTTTAATGTCTTTTAATCCGAATTGTGTAAAGTAAAAGCTTGTGAAGAGAGTATAAAACAAATGAATCCTGTTAAAAGGACTATACTTAAGGCCATCTATAAAAACATTTTTAATTAACTCAATTGTTGAGTCAAAATGCTCCTCTAGTTCATGAGTATTGTGCGTAAAGGTCTTTTCATATTTTCCATAAAAAACACGTATCTGCTTTTTTGACTGAATTCCTTCACACATCGCAATAACCAAATCTGCAACCAGAGTTGCATCTGCCATTCTTAATATATTTTGATTGGTCAGAATTTTACTTGTTAGCCAAAATTCATTGTGCTTATGAGAGAGTTTGTCGACTAAGATTTTAAATTCGCTAAAATGATTTGCGTTGATTTTTTCCTGCTCATTTAAAACAACGGCGTAAGAGTTTAAGCGACTGAAGATATCAAGGATCTCTTGATCTGGTAAGTTTACAAGCAAATCAACTGATAATTCATAGTTGAGGATTAGTGACTGTATATCTGGGTCAATATTTCCTAGTTGGCTAAAATAATATCCACCGTACTTTTCATTATGCTTTTTGCTGATAACAAACCCATCATTAAGAAAAGATAAAATCGCTCTTAGTCGTTGCTGTCCATCTACAACATCTCTTACCGATTGCCTATTTTCAACATTTAACGTTTGCCTTATGAAAATTTTAGGAATAGGCTTACCTCTAATGATAGTATCAATTAGAAATGATTTGGCATCATCTGACCAAACAGCGTTCCTCTGAAACTTAGGTGAAAGTTGTAACTGCTTTTTATCATTCCATTCTAGAAAATCATTAATACTATATGTTCTGCTGTCAAAATTTTTCATAAGACTCTACTGAATTGGGCTTTTGGATATTTAAGAAATGGCTTAATTATTTCATTGAAGCGAATTTAATAAAATAGGTAAGCTGATTTGCACTCATTCATCGAGCCACTTTGATTTGATTTTGTCCATGAGGCTTTACAATCATAAATAAGTTTAAGTTCAATTGGGCTAAAATGACTCAAAAACGTGAGAATAGAAATGGTCAAATAACCCAATTTGCACCGTGAAAACACCTATTTTTAATTCTGCCCCGTCCGTCCGTCACACTCCCCCTCCTCCTGTTACACCCCGTTACATTTTTTTTGCTAAATTTTTTAGTTTTATAAAAACTTTGTGTATATTTGTAATGCACATGCCCACAGTAACGCCTTTCAGGCTATTTCACTGTCCAGCCCTGTAACACTAACGGGCTCCCTGTGACGGACGGACGGTCACACTAAGCAGTTTATTGGTTGATTGGTTAAATAGTTGATTAAGTTAAGTGGTTGATTAAGTTGAATAAGTTTTAACTCAAGCCAACCTAGTCAACTAATCCAACTCAATCAACCCGAAGTAATATCTATAGTAGTATAGGTAGTAGTGGGAGTATTATTAAAAATTCCTCGGGAATTTTCTTTGTGAATGGTCAATAGTGAATAGTCAATTTGATGTTCACTACTCACAGCTCACCATTCACTATTCACAATCTAAACACTTAATTAATATATGAATTCTCACCAAAACAACGGCATCGTCCTTGATGCCACAAGGTTGCAACAGAGCAGCCTGAACCAATTAAACCAACCTCAAACCAATGACAGCACTTTAATGATCAGAAAGGCAAATTACTGGATGGATGAAGCAAAAGGCAGAGCCATACCGCAAACGCTTTTCGGCAAATTCTGGCACCAGGGCGAAGTATGTATTCTTTTTGCTGATAGTAATTTGGGCAAAAGTATCCTTGCAGTTCAGATTGCTGATGCGATAACCAAGGGTCAGGGCGTTTATCCTTTTGAAGTCGAATCACCTGCACAACCTGTTATCTACTGCGATTTTGAGTTGACCGACAAGCAATTTGAAGCACGTTATTCGCTCAATTTCGACCATCATTACCAATTTAGCTCCAACTTTCTGCGTGCTGAACTAAATCCTGATCCTGATCAACAAGAGGAATTGGAAGATTTCGGCGACAGTCTTATCTGTGATTTGGAAGCTGCCGTAGTTCAAAACAATGCAAGGGTATTGGTTATCGACAATCTTACCTATCTGCGTAATGAGACTGAACAGGCCAAAGATGCACTATCATTGATGAAGCAGCTAAAGACCCTGAAAAACAAATACGACCTGAGCATATTGGTATTGGCCCATACACCTAAACGTGATTTGACGCAACCTGTTACAGCCAACAACCTGCAGGGTAGTAAGATGTTGATGAACTTTTGTGATAGTGCATTTACCATTGGTCAAAGCAATGCCAAAAGTGAGATACGTTACCTGAAGCAAATAAAACAGCGCAATACCGAACAGGTGTTTGGCGAAAACAATGTATGCCTGTGCCAAATCAGCAAGCCTTATAATTTTCTACAATACGAGTTTGTGAAGTTCGGGAAAGAATGGGAACAACTACAGAAAAGTAAAGTGGCCGGGAATGACGAAGAACTAATTAACCAGGTACTTGATCTGCACGCTGAAGGTCGTAGCCTGCGCGATATTGGTAAAGAACTCGAAATATCACACCAAAAAGCCAGTCGTATAATTAAAGCCTACGCCTAAATCTTCAATGCCTGCCGTCCGTCCGTCACAGAGGAAGGGTATTTGTGACGGCCGGACACCTTAAACCTCATCAACATGAATTATACATTACAACCATACAGTGGTAGACAGTCGCGCCATCATTGCCCTGAATGCGGTGACCGCAACCTCACATTCAGCCGCTACATTCACACCGAAACGTGTGAAGAACTTGCCCCTCATGTAGGCAGATGCGACCGTCAGGATAACTGCGGCTACCACATGAAGCCATCCGATTTTTTCAGGGAAGCTGGCAGCGTATACAGGCCAATGACGATAGCTCAGGTCAGAAAAAATGGAACAAAAAAACGCAATAAGGTAACATCTGCAAACCGCAGTCAACCGGAAACCGAATATTACATACACTCTGATTATGTAAACGATAGCTTTCGCGATTATGATAAAAACAACTTAGTCACCTACCTTATTAACCGATTCGGATTGGATGTTGCCGACACGCTTGTTGGCAAATACCGCATAGGCACAAGCAGCTACTGGCATGGC
This sequence comes from Mucilaginibacter sp., assembly GCA_019235595.1. Taxonomy (GTDB): domain Bacteria; phylum Bacteroidota; class Bacteroidia; order Sphingobacteriales; family Sphingobacteriaceae; genus Mucilaginibacter. Next base: position 5,116 of record JAFAKI010000371.1, read on the forward strand.
GCAACCATTTTTTGGCAACTGGACACTAACGGCTATGTACGTACCGGCAAGATCATGCTTTACGACAAACAAAGCGGCAAGCGTGTGAAGCAACCGTTTAATCATATTAATTGGGTGCACACGGTTATTTTAAGTCAAAAGTCTCAAGTCGAAAGTCTTAAGTCGGATGCTGACTTTGGACTTCAGACTCAAGACTTCAGACTTCGTCAGTGCCTTTTCGGTGAACATCTATTAATAACGTCCCCCTACAAGCCTGTGGCAATTGTTGAAAGCGAGAAAACAGCCATTATAGCAAGCGCATTAATGCCGGCATTTATCTGGTTAGCAAGCGGAAGTCTCCAAGGCTTATCTATCGAAAAATGTAAAGTATTGCAAAACAGGCAGGTGGTATTATTCCCCGACGTAAATGCATACCGCAAATGGAAAATAAAAGCATTGGAACTACGCAGGGCAATGCCTGGTACAACCATAGTCGTGTCCGACGAATTGGAACGCATGGCAACGGACTTTGACAGAAAAAAAGGCTCTGACCTCGGAGATGCGTTACAGTAGTGTAACAAAATCGGCACCCTGTGACGGACGGACGGGATGGTCATTAGGGAATTAGTCGTCGGTCATTAGTTCCAATTCACCAATGACTGATGACCAGTGACAAACAATCAATTAACCTATAAACCTTAACTATGAATGGAGAATTTACCGGCTTTTGCAGCCAATACTATAACCTTACCGAACGATTAGCTAAAGAGAACGCTTACTTGCAGAAATTCTTAGACAATGCGCCGTTTTATAAAGGCGAAACCCAATTAAGCGAAATCGATTATATCCTTAAATATTATCGAAAAACACAAGAAGTAAACATGGCTGTAGTAAAAACAATGGATGATTTGAATAAGACAGCAAAAACTATCCTTGCCATCATGCGACACTTCGAAATACCTTCTGGCACCGTTTTGCATGGTGTAGTTGAAGAAGAAGCGGAATATGATATTTGGGCAGATGAAAGCAGCCAGGTACACATCGCAAAAACCAAACAACTTGCCCCGGAACCTGACGCAGAGAATATTATTACCATTAGGCTGGGTGAATCAACGAATGTGTTTGATGATGAAGATGCATGGTTCCCTAAATAAATGTTACACTTTGTGACGGACGGACGGATAATAAGGATTTGGCTTTTTGTAATGAAGGAATAGCGACCATTTTCCCGATGTCAGGAATATGGTTGTTCTAACGATCACTTTCCCGACGTCAGGAAGGTCATCGTTTTCCTGGCGTCAAGAAGACGATCAAGCCTGATTAGTAAATGACGGTGTAGGCATCATTGCCTTCGCCAAATGTTATCACCTATTGCATAGCGACAACCATTGCGGTCCCGGCAGGCACTTTAATCACAAAACGGTTATTATTAATGGTATGGTTTTCTGTTGGGCCTGCTGTGTAGGTGCCATCAGGCATTACGCTGGCGCCGGCAAAGGTAACGCCGGTGGTGGCGTCAATAGCTGGCGCGGTAAGGCGGGTTATTTTTATGGTTGCTACTGTTTTGCCAGGCTGTACGGTAAACAATATGTCTGTGCTTTCCATATTTATTAAGCTAAGGTAAGTAACGCCGGCATTGGTGCAGGCATAGGCGCTACAGTTGTATGTGGTGGTGTTGAGCGTGGCGGGAAGAATGGTGCCGCCCACGCCGCCATATTTAAAAGCTAACATGGCATAATACTCGGGCATGGCGGTTGTTTTGCCGTAGCCATTGTCGACAGGTGAATAAAAGCCGCCATTGCCCCCATGAAAATTAACCCCGGTGCTGTTGTATTCGGCTGCGGTCCACATAAAGTTAAGCGCCCACAACGCCGAAGCAAATACGTTGCTTACGCCCTTTTTGCCGCCAAGGAAAACGCTGTTGCATTCCGATATCCGGTAAGGCAAACGGGCCACCGCCGACGAATTTTCAATGGTTTCGAGGTAGCTTGGCAGTCTGGTATCTGGCGTTAAAATGGTTTGGTAAGTAATGGTGGGATCCGTGGAAGGCCCGGTGCGGTAATAATGGGCGTCGGCCAATACGATATGCTGGTATTCGGCAGGAATAAACTGGTTTACCCATGTCGGGTTAAAGGCGACATCGGGCCCTGCAAAAGGGGCGTTCGGCACGGTGGCATGTACAGCAGCAGCATATGACTCCCATTCCGATTGAAAATTGGCGTAACCATAAGCCGAGGTGCGGTGGCCGTTTTCGAAAAAAACGTCGGGCTCATTCCCCGTTTGAAAGGCATATAAGCTCTGACCCAGGCTGTTGTTTACATATGCCGCTTCGCTGGCTGCTGCCTGCGGGGTGCCGCTGCCCAGGTTAAACCCAAAAAGCACTTTCCAGCCCGTAGCTTTTGCAAAGGCGGTAAAAGCATCTACATCAGTTGTAGTAAGCGAGTCGGGGCCCGTGTTGGAATTACGGGCGTGGCCTGTCCAAAAAATATTATCGCTGCTGTTGCCGCCGATGCGCAATACACCAGGACCCAGATTTTTTATCAACTGCAATAGCACTGTATTGTGGGTAGTAAGCAGGTTAGAAGAATTGGTTAAGCTGCCGGTTTCGAAGCTAAGGCCTTCGAAGTCGGGCGCAATGGTATTGCCTGGCTTGCTTTGGTTTATAGTTACC
>JAFAKI010000381.1 GCA_019235595.1 Mucilaginibacter sp.
CTAAAGTCAAAATATAAAGACGAAATACGCAGCACACTGAAAGAAAAATTTCAGTACAAAAGCGTAATGCAGGTTCCGAAGCTTGAAAAAATTGCGATCAACCAGGGTGTTGGCGGTGCTACTACTGACAAGAAATTGATCGAGAACACCATCAACGAGCTGAGCACTATTACTGGTCAGCAAGCGGTGTCTTCAAAATCAAAGAAGGATATTTCTAACTTCAAATTGCGTAAAAACATGCCGGTAGGCGTACGTGTAACTTTACGTGATAATAATATGTATGAGTTCCTTGATCGTTTGATCGCTGTTGCTCTGCCACGTATCCGTGACTTCAAAGGCATCAACGATAAAGGTTTCGACGGACGCGGAAACTATACACTGGGTATTACAGAGCAGATCATCTTCCCTGAGATCAACATCGATAAGATCAACAAGATCCAGGGTATGGATATTACCTTTGTAACCTCGGCTACCAATGATGTTGAAGCATTGGAACTGCTGAAAGAATTTGGTTTACCATTTAAAAATCAGAATAAATAATGGCTAAAGAAGGTGTAAAAGCACGCGAAGTAAAACGTGCGAAATTAGTAGCTAAATACGCTGAAAAAAGGGCAGCCCTTAAAGCCGCTGGCGATTATGCAGCATTAGACAAATTGCCTAAAGCAGCATCTCCGGTAAAATTGCACAACCGTTGCAAACTGACCGGCCGTCCGCGTGGTTATATGCGCCAGTTTGGCATCTCACGTGTAACATTCCGTGAAATGGCACTGGAAGGCAAGATACCGGGGGTGAAGAAAGCTTCTTGGTAAGAAAGTTCTAAGTCTTAAGTCATGAGTCTGAAGTCAGACTTTCGACTAAAGACTTCAGACTAAAGACTTTAAATATTAATCGATGGCAGGTCTACGGAAACCACCATCATAAACAACAAATAATGAATACAGATCCAATCGCAGATTATCTTACAAGAGTAAGGAATGCTATTAAAGCCAACCATAGGGTTGTTGAAATTCCTGCATCAAATCTGAAGAAGGAAATCACGAAAGTGCTTTTCGACAAAGGTTACATTGCCAATTTTAAGTTTGAAGAAAATGGTCCTCAAGGTACTATCAAGGTAGCTTTGAAATACCATCCGATAACTAAAATCCCTGCTATCCGCAGCATTTCGCGCATCAGTAAACCAGGTTTGAGAAAATACGCAGGTACGGCAAATTTGCCACGTGTATTAAATGGTTTAGGTATCGCTATCATCTCAACCTCTAAAGGTGTAATGACCGACAAAGAGGCCCGTCAGCAAAACATAGGCGGCGAGGTATTGTGCTACGTTTATTAATCAATAGAGGAGGAATTAACTAATGTCAAGAATAGGAAAAGCACCTATAGCAATACCTTCAGGAGTTACCATTACCGTATCTGACGCAAACGTTATTACTGTAAAAGGACCTAAGGGCGAATTGCACCAGGCGGTTGATAGCGATATCACCGTAGCGCAGGAAGACGGCCATTTATTGGTTCAGCGTCCTTCTGACCAGAAACGCCACAAAGCATTGCATGGTTTATATCGTGCACTTTTAAATAACATGGTTGTTGGCGTAACCCAGGGTTATAAATTAGAGCAGGAATTAGTTGGCGTGGGTTACCGTGCCACTAACACTGGCAACACTCTGGACCTTGTTTTAGGCTACTCTCACCACTATGTGTTTGAATTGCCTAAAGAAATTAAAGTTACAACCACTGCTGAGAAAGGTAAGAACCCTACTATCATCTTAGAATCAATCGACAAGCAATTGATCGGTCAGGTAGCTGCGAAAATCCGCTCGTTACGTGCACCAGAGCCTTACAAAGGTAAAGGTATCAAGTTTGTTGGCGAGGTATTGAGAAGAAAAGCAGGTAAATCAGCATCTAAAAAATAATCGTCATGACAGGTAAATTATCAAGAAGAGACAGAATTAAAAAGGGGATCAGAAAACGTATTTCAGGATCTTCAGAGCGTCCGCGCTTGTCAGTGTACAGGAGCAACAAAGGTATTTATGCCCAGATCATTGACGATGTAACCGGAAAAACTATCGCTTCAGCTTCATCTTTATCAAAAGATTTCGCTGCAAAGGGAACTAAATCAGAACAATCAGCTGAGGTAGGTAAGGCAGTTGCTGCCAAAGCTATCGCTGCCGGTATCAAAGATGTAGTTTTTGATAGAAATGGTTACCTATATCATGGCCGTGTTAAATCATTGGCTGAAGGTGCACGTGAAGGCGGCTTAAATTTCTAATTAGTGAATTACTGAATTAGCGATTGAGCGAATTTTAAATCACTAATTCACTCATTCACTAATTCACTCAATAAAACAAGAGAGATGTCAACAATCAACATAAAAAGAGTAAAAACCAGCGAGATCGAATTGAAAGATCGCCTGGTGAGCATACAACGTGTTGCCAAAGTAACCAAAGGTGGCCGTACTTTCAGCTTCTCTGCTATCGTGGTAGTAGGTGATGAGCACGGTGTTGTAGGTTACGGTTTAGGTAAAGCGAAAGAGGTTACCGAGGCAATTGCCAAAGGTATTGATGATGCTAAAAAGAACCTGGTAAAAGTGCCTATTATTAACGGTACTGTACCACACGAACAATATGGTAAATTTTCAGGCGGTTTTGTTTTCATTAAACCAGCTGCAAATGGTACTGGTGTAATTGCTGGTGGTGCGATGCGTGCTGTATTAGAATCAGCTGGTGTACACAACGTATTGGCGAAATCAAAAGGTTCATCAAACCCTCACAACGTGGTTAAAGCAACTGTATCAGCACTATCACAAATGCGTGATGCTGTTACTGTAGCTCAACATCGCGGAATTGAATTAGGAAAGGTATTTAACGGATAATCATCATGGCAAAGATCAAAATAACCCAGATTAAGAGCGTGATCGATAGAAGTGAGCGCCAGAAAAAAACTGTTGAGGCTTTGGGCTTGAAAAAGATCAACCACAGTGTTGAAGTAGAAGCTACTCCGGCTATCATCGGTATGGTACGTAAAGTTAATCATTTGGTAGCGGTAGAAAACATTTAATATCATGAATCTAAGTAATTTAAAACCTGCAGAAGGTTCTACTAAGAATAGCAAAAGAATTGGTCGCGGTACCGGTTCGGGCCGTGGCGGTACATCAACCCGTGGTCATAAAGGCGCTGGTTCTCGTTCAGGTACAAGCACTAAGGTTGGTTTTGAAGGTGGTCAGATGCCACTTCAACGCCGCTTGCCAAAAGTGGGCTTCAAAAACCCTAACCGTGTAGAGTATGTTAGCGTAAACCTGGATGCTTTACAAAAATTAGCAGACGATTATAAAGTTTCTGCAATAGATTTTGCAACTTTGAAAGAACATGGTTTAGTTTCGCGCAACGACCTGGTAAAGATCCTTGGCCGTGGCGAACTGAAAGCCAAGTTGGAAGTTAAGGCTCATGCTTTTTCTGCAACTGCACAAAAAGCTATTGAAGCAGCCGGTGGTACTATCGTAAAGTTGTAAATTTCAATGAAGAAATTATTCACTACATTATCCAATATTTGGAAAATCGAAGATTTAAGAGTGCGTCTTACTAACACACTCTTATTTCTTTTAATATACCGCATAGGGGCATACGTGGTCCTTCCCGGTGTAAACTATGCATCCCTGAACTCGCAAAAAGCAAAGGAGGGGCTGGTAGGTTTGCTGAACATGTTCGCTGGAGGTTCGTTTTCACGTGCCTCTATTTTTGCTTTAGGCGTAATGCCTTACATTTCGGCATCTATCGTTGTGCAACTGCTGGGTATAGCAGTGCCTTATTTCACCAAATTGCAAAAGGAAGGTGAAAGCGGCCGTAACAAGCTAAACCAGTGGACCCGCTACCTGACAATCGGTATTACCGCGTTACAAGCTTACGGTTACGTACACTCACAGATAAATGACAACCAGATCAACCCCGGTATCAGCGTATTTACCTTTAACGTATTATCGATCTTTGTATTGACAGCAGGTACATTATTCGTAATGTGGCTGGGCGAAAAGATCACCGATAAAGGTATCGGTAACGGTATCTCCCTGATCATCATGGTGGGTATTATCTCTAGTTTACCAGGCGCATTTGCCGGTGAGTTTGACCAGCGTGTTAACGGCCAGGGTGGTTTGATCACTTTTATCGTTGAAATTGTAGCATTGATAGGTGTAGTAATGTTCACTATCCTGATCGTTCAGGGTACAAGAAAAATTGCTGTACAATATGCTAAACGTATAGTTGGTAATAAGCAGTATGGCGGGGTACGTCAGTACATTCCGTTAAAAGTAAATGCTGCAGGTGTAATGCCTATCATCTTTGCTCAGGCGTTGATGTTTATACCTGCCACTATTCCGCAGTTTTTCCCTTCAACCGGAACCAATCCTGTGGTAATGGCTTTGGCTAACTACAACTCATGGGAGCACAACGTATTGTTCGCATTCCTGATTATTATCTTCACTTATTTCTATACAGCTATTACGATTAATCCTAATCAGATGGCTGAGGATATGAAAAAGAATGGTGGATTTGTACCGGGAGTTAAACCAGGTAAATCAACTGCCGAATTTATAGATGGTGTGATCTCAAAGATAACTTTACCAGGATCGGTATTTCTAGCGATCATTGCTATTATTCCGGCTTTGGTTACTATGGCAGGGGTTAGCGGTATTTTCGCAAGATTCTTTGGTGGTACTTCGCTAATCATCCTTGTAGGTGTGGTTTTAGATACTTTGCAACAGATAGAAAGCCATTTGCTGATGCGTCATTACGACGGTTTGATGAAAACCGGTCGTATCACAGGTCGCACAAGCATACCTACGTCGGCAGGATCGACACCGCCGGTTATTTAATTTTATAACATGTCAAAGATCCATTATAAGTCTGTCGAAGAGATAGAACTCATAAGAAAAAGTTCTTTACTTGTTTCCAAAACACTGGCCGAGATAGCAAAAGTTATCCGGCCAGGTATAAAAACTATTGAATTAAATAAACTAGCCGAAACTTTCATCCGCGATAATGGCGGGGTACCTGCATTCCTAAACTATAACGGGTTCCCTTATTCATTGTGCATCTCGATGAACGATCAGGTCGTACACGGGTTTCCCAATCAGCATGTATTGGTAGAAGGTGACCTTGTGTCGGTTGACTGCGGTGTGATTCTCAACAAATATTACGGTGATTCGGCCTATACCTTTGCTATCGGCGAGGTGGATGAGACTGTAAAAAAACTGATGCGTGTTACCAAAGAAAGCTTGTATCTCGGTATCGAGAAGGCAGTAGTTGGTCAGCGTGTCGGTGATATCGGTTATGCAGTGCAGGAACATGCTGAAAAGAATGGCTTTGGCGTAGTGAAGGAGTTGGTTGGTCACGGAGTAGGTTTACGTTTACACGAAAAACCGGAAGTGCCTAACTACGGAAAACGTGGTTCGGGTATTAAGCTGGAAGAAGGAATGGTGATCGCGATCGAACCTATGATCAATGCAGGCAGGGCAGGAGTGAAGTTTTGGGATGATGGCTGGACGGTATCAACGGTCGATAAAAAACCATCAGCGCATTACGAACACACTGTAGCTATTCAAAAGGGGAAAGCAGATATACTTTCGACCTTTGAAGAGATTGAAGAAGTTTTGAAAGAAAAAGTTAATAATTAAAAAATTATTACTTATCTTTGCAACCCGGTTTTAAAGCGGATAATAAAGTAATAATCAGTAAAATATGGCTAAACAATCTTCGATTGAGCAAGACGGTACAATTCGGGAGGCATTATCAAATGCAATGTTCAGGGTTGAACTCGAAAATGGTCATGAGATTATTGCACATATATCTGGTAAAATGCGTATGCACTACATCAAAATTTTACCTGGCGACAGAGTAAAGCTTGAGATGAGTCCATATGATTTAACAAAGGGTAGAATAACCTATAGATATAAATAATAAAGAGATGAAAGTTAGAGCATCCATTAAAAAACGTAGCGCTGATTGCAAGATCATCCGTCGTAACGGGAAACTTTATGTGATCAACAAAAAGAATCCTAAGTTTAAACAACGTCAGGGATAAGAATAATTAGTGAATGACTGAATGAGTGATGGACTGAATTAATCACTAATTCGCTAATTCACTAAATCACTAATTAAAGAATACTGTAACGGTTCGTACAACGGTGGCCCGCCGTTCGGTCGTTATTTAAAAACAAACAACAAATATGGCAAGGATTTCAGGTATTGATTTACCAAAGAACAAAAGAGGCGAGATCGGTTTAACCTACATTTATGGTATTGGCCGCTCAACCGCTCAGGATATTTTAACACAGGCAGGTATCAGCTTCGATACTAAAGTTCAGGATTGGACTGATGATCAGTTGACTGCTATCCGTGGAATTATCAACGATCAGATCAAAGTTGAAGGTGCATTACGTTCAGAAGTGCAGCTTAACATCAAACGTTTAATGGATATAGGTTGCTACCGCGGTACTCGTCACCGTAAAGGTTTGCCTTTGCGTGGCCAGCGTACCAAAAACAACTCACGTACCCGTAAAGGTAAACGTAAGACTGTTGCTAACAAGAAAAAAGCTACTAAGTAATAAGTGATTAGTGATTGGAGATCAGAGATTAGGTTCTTTGGTCTGCCGTCATTAGGAATAGAAAAATTAAAATGGTTGGTGGGTCCGAATTATTCACTAATTCAGTAATTCACTAAATCAATAATTAAAAAGAAAGATGGCTAAAACTAAAAAAGTTACCAAAAAGCGTGTTGTAGTTGTTGAGCCTGTTGGCGAAGCGCATGTAAACGCTACTTTTAACAACATCATCATTACCCTTACCAACAAAAACGGACAGGCTATTTCATGGTCTTCTGCTGGTAAAATGGGTTTCAAAGGTTCAAAAAAGAACACTCCTTATGCTGCTTCACAAGCTGCTGCCGATTGCGGTAAAGTAGCTTACGACCTGGGTTTACGCAAGGTTGAAGTATTTGTAAAAGGTCCGGGTGCAGGCCGTGAGTCAGCTATCCGTACTTTGCAAACTGCAGGTATCGAAGTTACCACCATTAAGGACATTACACCACTTCCGCACAACGGTTGCCGTCCTTCAAAAAGAAGAAGAGTTTAATTAACCAAATTTTTAAAGCTAAGATTCATCAGCTGCGGGCTGATGATACTTTAAAACAAACAAAATGGCTAGATATACAGGTCCAAAATCAAAAATCGCGCGTAGGTTCCGTGAGCCAATCTTCGGCCCGGACAAGGCGTTAGAAAGAAAAAATTACCCTCCGGGCATGCATGGTGTCTCTAAAAGAAGAGGCAAACAGTCAGAGTACTCTACTCAGCTGCAAGAGAAACAAAAGGTTAAATACACTTACGGTGTATTAGAACGTCAGTTCGAGAACCTGTTTCACCGTGCATCAGCTAAAGAAGGCATCACCGGTGAAAACTTGCTGAAATTCTTGGAAGCACGTTTAGATAACACCGTATACCGTTTAGGTATCGCTCCAAGCCGTTCAGCGGCTCGTCAGCTGGTTAGCCACAAACACATCAACGTAAACGGCGAAGTAGTAAGCATCGCTTCTTACAGCTTAAAAGCAGGTGATGTGGTTTCAGTACGTGAAAAATCAAAATCACTGGAAGCAATTGCTAACTCAGTTGCCGGCAGAAAGATTAACAAATACAACTGGTTAGAGTGGGATGCAGCCAACTTAACAGGCAAATTCCTGAGCTATCCAAACCGCGATGAGATTCCTGAAAACATCAAGGAAAACCTGATCGTCGAGTTGTACTCTAAATAAGATTTGAGATTTTAGATATGAGATTTGAGAAATACTTCAAATCTCATATTTTAATTTCAAACATATGTAAGTAAAAATGGTTTAAGAGAAGGATTTGAAACAGAGGGATTTAATCTCACATCTCAGATCTCACATCTCAAATCTTTAATCAAGTAAACAATAAACAAAAGGATATAAATGGCAATTTTAGCATTTCAAAAACCAGACAAGGTTATCATGCAGAAAGCGAATGATTTTGATGGCACGTTCGAATTCCGTCCATTAGAACCAGGCTTTGGTGTAACCATTGGTAATGCTTTACGTCGTATCTTACTTTCATCTCTTGAAGGTTATGCAATTACTTCTGTTCGTTTTTCAGGGGTAACGCATGAGTTTTCAACCATTAAGGGTGTTGTTGAGGACGTTACCGAGATCATTCTGAACTTAAAGCAAGTTCGTTTGAAGAAAACAGGTGAATCAGGCGATAGTGAGAAAGTATTCGTGATCGTAAATGGTCAGGACACTTTTACTGCCGGCGACATCACCAAGTTCTCAAATAACTTTACTGTATTGAACCCTGAGCTGGTTATCTGCAACATGGATTCATCAGTAACGCTTGAAATCGAGCTGACTGTTAATAAAGGTCGCGGTTATATTTCAAGCGAAGAAAATAAAAACCCTGATGCTAACGTAGGTGTGATCGCTATCGACTCGATCTATACGCCTATCAAAAACGTTAAATACACTATAGAAAACTATCGTGTGGAGCAAAAAACCGACTATGAAAAATTAGTTCTGGATATTGCTACTGATGGCTCTATACACCCTGAAGATGCTTTGAAAGAAGCAGCTAAGATCCTTATTCAGCACTTTATGTTGTTCAGCGATGAGAACATGATGCTGGAGGCTCAGGCTAAGGAAGAAACCAAAGAAGTTGACGAAGAGATTCTGCACATGCGCAAGATCCTGAAAACTGAACTGGTTGACCTTGATCTTTCAGTACGTGCTTTGAACTGCCTTAAAGCTGCCGACATCCGCAGCCTGGCCGACCTGGTTTCTTACGACGTAGCAGACATGCTGAAGTTCAGAAACTTTGGTAAAAAGTCACTGACTGAAATCCAGGACCTGGTTAAATCAAAAGGCTTATCTTTTGGTATGAACCTGTCGAAGTTTAAATTAGACGAAGAATAAATAATTAGTTAACCAGAGATCAGTTTATCAGAGATCAGGCACAACTAGTCGCTGATAACTGGTAACTGATCTCTAAATGGCATAATTCCGAGGGCTTGACGGTAACGCCGCCCGACGGTATGCACGTGCCACAAAACAAAAAACAATGAGACACGGAAAAAAAGTAAATCACTTAGGCCGTACCGACAGTCATCGCAAGGCGATGATGGCAAACATGGCCTCTTCGCTTATCCTGCATAAGCGCATCACTACTACACTGGCAAAAGCAAAAGCTTTGCGCGTGTATGTTGAACCCCTTCTGACAAAATCAAAAAACGATACTACGCACTCACGTCGTACAGTATTTAGCTACCTGCAAGACAAAGACAGCGTGAACGTATTGTTCCGCGAAGTTGCTGAAAAGATCGCTAACCGTCCGGGTGGTTATACCCGTATCATCAAACTGGAAAACCGTTTGGGTGACAACGCGGAAATGGCATTGATCGAATTAGTAGACTACAACACTACTTACACTAAAGACGGTGCTGCAGCTGCTAAGAAATCAACCCGTCGTCGTGGTTCAGGTAAAGGTGGCGCTGCTAAAGCTGCTCCAAAAGCTGAAACTGCTGTTGAAGAAGCAGTAGTAGTTGAAGAGCCAAAAGCCGAAGTTGCACCAGAAGTTGAAGCTCCTGCTGCTGAAGAAACTCCAGAAGCACCAGCTGCCAACGAAGAAAACGCTGAAAAAGGCGAGTAATTGATCTTCACGGTTAGAGACGCAAAATGCGTCTCTACATTAAAATATCAACGCCCTGCTCATTTGAGCAGGGCGTTTTTTATGTCATGACATAATGAGTAATCTGTTATGCTAATTTCATTGCAATCTAGAACGGTAGTTCATCTTCAAATGAATCTTTTACCGTTTCTTGAGGGAATTTTATTTTATAATAACTGTCTAAAAATTTGCCAATTGTAGTGACGCTGTTTACTATAAAATATGTATAAACTGGGTCATCAATTAAGTAATCGCCATCAGTTTTTCCATGGAAGGTAGTACTAGTACTTCTCAATCCTTCAATCTGTTGGTTTATCGCTAATAGTGAACTACCAATGGTTTTAATCTCTTTTGGCAAATCAGATTTTGGGAACATTTTAAATGCCTTCAACAAATTTGACGTTAAGTCAAATAATGTATCACCATCTTTATGTACGCTTGATAATCTTTCGTCTTTTAAAATTTCCTTTACAATACTTTCTAGAGCAGAATTTGCTAGTCCAATTGCAATATCTGGATGGGTTTCAATTTGTTTAAGGGCCTTCTCAAAGGTTGAGCTTGCGGTCTTATAATTAGATTTGATTTCATTCCGGAATGTTGCCAAACTTGGTATAAAGTCCGGTGTCTCTACTCCCAAGTCAACTGCCATTTGAAGAAGGGTAGTCCCATCTATACCATGTAAAGTATTTAGTAAATCAATGTCACTATTATTCTTAACTTTTATTTGAAAATTTTCCCAGTGATTATTCCAATCGTCTTCAACTACATGCCATTTATCAATATAAAGTTTTACCTCTTTATAAGAGGTGTATTCCCTCCAAATTGTATCATGAATCTCTTTAATAAGTTTCATCAAATATTTAGGAGATATTGGATTAGTCATATAATAAATTTAGAATAAAACGCTTTGATACCATAAACTAGTTAACTAATCACTAATCTTTAATCAACTAATCTCTAACTACTACTTATTCTCCCTCAACAATTCCACTCCCGCAGCATTGGTCAACTCATCATCCAGGTTGGTGTTGAACTGAAAAGTATAAATCTTCCAGGCATCTTTGGGTTTGTAGAAAATAAAGATGAACCGAACCGGCTGTTTATCGTATTTCACCATATAGCTTAAAAGTTTTAGGGTATTATTAATGCCTTTTTCTGTGAGCAGTTCGTAGCCGTTGTAGGCGCCGTCCTGGTCGATAATTACTTTCAGGTTCTTTTTGATGGCGGTGATGTCATCGTTCACTTGTTTGTTCTTCTTCACATCAACAAAAAGCTGATCGATGGCGTCCATTGGTTTGGTGGCGTATGTGTCGAAGAACTTTTTGGAGATATCAGCGGGTGTTTGCTGCTGGGCCTTCACTTTTCCCGTAAAAACAAATATCAACACAGGGCACAGTAATAGAAATAATGGTTTCATAATGCGTTTAGTAAACCACTAATTTAAAAAGATTTTGCTGCGTTAAGTAAACCTCGTTTCAATTATTGCCACGTGTGGACTCACCCCGAATGCGCTGCGCTGTTCGACCCTCTCTATGGCAAGCCATAAAGAGGGTGAAAAAAAAATCCCCTCTTTGCCGCTTGCGGGAGAGAGGGTGGTCGAGCGAAGCAATGACCGGGTGAGTCAAATAGGCGATCTGCTTAACTTTTTGATATCAGCTTCCTGTAGGCTCCGTAGGCGCTTGCTTTTTAAAGCGATCCCTTAACAGATTAATTGGTAACTAAAGTATTTCCGACTACGCTAAGCAAAGGCTTTGAGGTATAGGTAACGCTGAAATAATTGGCCCCGATTGTGGGGAGTGAGATAACAGCGTCAAATTTGCCCTCCTCTGATATCCAGCGCGTGGCATCTAGCCGGCAATACTTATGATCGAGCAGCGATTCTACTTCATTTAAATCTCTTCTGCCGTAGGTTTCAACGTAGGAGGTGCATATGCCGTTGTGGTCGAAATAGAAGGTGAAATCGCCTACTACTTTCACTTTGGTAAAGCAAATAGCGACGTCGCCGTCGTCAGTCTTAAACTCCTGAACGGCAGAGTATGGAACGTTCTTGTAAAAGTAAGCTTTGATCTTAGGCATAGTACTTCCCAGCGGGAACTGCGCCGCGGCGGTAAGCGACAGGGTGACAAATAGCAGAAGTATAGGCAAGGTCTTCATGCCCATGATATGGCAATAACCACACCACATGAATAATAATTGAACAGACCACAGCCATTGCCCCAATTTTGGCCATTTATGATCTCAATAGAAAATTGCTGTAAAACTTGGGGTTAATTTTGTAGAATTTTTTCCAGTAGAATTGTGTATTAAGTGCTACAAAAGAGTGTCGTAAAATTTCTATTTACCTTCTTTCACGTCCAGTTTGTGACCGGTCAGAAATACTTTACCGCTGTTTGGTTCACGCACTATCGTACTTTCTTTTTTGTCGATCTTTAATGTTTGGGTGATATAAAAACCCTTGTAGTCCATCAGGATGTTCAGGCCGTCGTTATTCACACTCAGCTTAAAAGTGCCACCAATCATGTCCTTGGTTTCGTTATTGGTAAGGGTAAATGTCCCTTCCTTTTCTGAAGTAAACAGAAATGAGAATTTTTGCCCGTTAATCTCCTTTTCGGCATTTTTTAATACCAGTTCCCTGTACTCTTTGTAAATATCCTCCGCTTTTGGCATGACAGTGTTTCTTTTATTGGTTAATAGTGTGCGTGTTAGGACGTTTATCTGCATCCATAGCACGTTATACGCGAGAGGTATAAAAAAGATGCATAAAAATGTAAGTTTCGACAGGCGTTACATCGGCTTTTTTAAACCGGAAATTCTTGTTTTAGAATTAAAAAATATAAACTAATTGTTAATTAATATGCAAATGAGAAGATGTGCAGATGTGCAGATGGAAGAATTTAATTGGTTGTAAAAGTTGTAAGGGTTGTAAATGTTGTAGAGGTGAATTGGTTAAGGCTGATCAGAATAGGAAATTTGCATATCCGCACATCTGCATATCTACTCATTTGCATATCCGCATATCTGCACATTTAAAAGTCATAAAAATGCTTTCAGGCATCCGCACATCTACTCATCTGCATATTTGCACATCTACACATTCGCACATCTGCACATTAACCCGTATCTTTGCGCACTCAATAATTAACACCTATGCTCAAAGGATTTTTTAACGTGCCTGCACCGCAGAACGAGCCTGTTTTAAATTATGGCCCGCGCAGTGTAGAACGTGCTGCCCTGAAAGCCGCTCTGGAAGAAGCGCGCTCAAAACAAATTGATATTCCGATGTATATCGGCGGAAACGAAGTTAGAACCAACAAAAAGTTGGAGATCCGCCCGCCACATGATCATAAGCACTTACTGGCTACCTTTTCTGAAGGAGACGCAAGTCATGTAAATGCTGCTATTGATGCCGCATTGGCCGCAAAAGCTTCCTGGGAAGAGTTGGCGTGGGAACAACGCGCTGCTATCTTCTTAAAAGCTGCTGATTTGATCGCAGGCCCATATCGTGCAGAAATTAACGCTGCTACAATGCTTGGGCAATCGAAAAATGCTTATCAAGCCGAGATCGATTCGGCTTGTGAGCTGATCGACTTCCTGCGTTTCAACGTGTTGTATATGACTGAGATCTACCAGCAGCAACCACCAATCTCAGGCAAAGGTGTTTGGAACAGGGTAGAACAGCGCCCGCTGGAGGGTTTTGTATTTGCGCTGACGCCGTTCAACTTTACAGCTATTGCCGGTAACCTGCCTTCGTCCGCCGCAATGATGGGTAATGTGGTCGTTTGGAAGCCGGCCTATCCGCAGATCTACGCCGCCAATGTGATCATGAAAGTGTTTAAAGAAGCTGGCGTACCAGATGGTGTGATCAACCTGATCTATGTTGATGGACCAGTTGCAGGCGAGGTAATATTTAATCACCCTGACTTTGCTGGTATCCACTTTACCGGTTCAACCAAAGTATTCCAGAATATTTGGCAGACTATCGGCACCAACATCCATAAATATAAAACCTACCCACGCATAGTAGGCGAAACCGGTGGCAAGGACTTTGTATTAGCTCACCCAAGCGCTGATGCTGATGTAGTAAGCACTGCTTTAGTTCGTGGCGCATTTGAATACCAGGGACAAAAATGTTCTGCTGCTTCAAGGGCTTATATCCCTAAATCACTGTGGCCTGCTGTCAAGGAAAATATGCAGCGCGACGTGGCCAGCTTTAAAATGGGCCCGACTGAAGATTTTGAAAACTTCATCAACGCAGTGATCACCGAAACCTCATTTGATAAACTGGCAAAATATATTGATGCCGCAAAAAATGACATCAGCGTAGAGGTAGTTACAGGTGGTAAATACGACAAGACCGATGGCTGGTTTATAGAGCCAACTGTTCTTCGTGTGGATGATCCTTTTTATGTTACCATGTGCGAAGAGCTTTTCGGACCAGTGCTGACGATCTATGTTTATGAAGATAAAGATTTCAGCAAAGTGATCGACATTGTGGATAAAACTTCGATCTATGCACTTACCGGTTCCATCATCTCTCAGGATCGTTATGCAATTGCCGAAGCGACACAACGCTTACGCAATGCTGCAGGTAACTTCTACATTAATGATAAGCCGACGGGAGCAGTAGTAGGTCAGCAGCCATTTGGCGGTGCCAGAGGATCCGGCACAAATGATAAAGCCGGATCGATGATCAACCTGCTGCGTTGGGTGTCTCCAAGAACTATCAAGGAAACTTTCGATCCGCCGAAGGATTACCGATACCCGTTTTTGCAGAAAGAACTGTAAGGGAGAATCAAGAGCCAAGAAGCAAGAGCTAAGACAAAGTTTTAAAACCTGTCTTAGCTCTTGCTTCTTGGCTCTTGGTTCTATTTACTTGAACTTAAACACATTATCCAGCTTATCATTATTGCTGGTGCTTACCTTCATATCACTTATTTTGCCGGTAGCGAGGCTATAAACCCAGCCAT
>JAFAKI010000344.1 GCA_019235595.1 Mucilaginibacter sp.
GGTAGATGGTAACCGCAAGCAAGCGGAAGAGTTTGCCTGGCAGGCTATTGATTTGTTAAACGATCAACCCGACTCGAAGGCAAAAGCGATGGCCTACAGCAACCTGTCGCAGTTGACCATGATCTATAACCAGTATCCTGAAGCGGTGTACTGGGGAGAAAAAGCCATTTTTATTGCCAAACAACTAGGTGACGAAGAAATACTCTCGCATGCGTTAAATAACGTAGGTACTGTAAAAATGCGGCTCGGACCAACACGGCAAGAAGGGCTCAATATTTTGCAGCAAAGCCTGGATATCGCCCTGAAAAACTCTTATCACGAGCACGCTGCTCGCGCTTATTCCAATCTCGGTTGCAATGGAATTTTGCTCAAAGATTACCCTTTTGCAAAAAAAGTACTGGAAGCTGGTCTTAGGTATTGCGAAGAAAGAGACATGGACACTTGGGTGAATCATCTATCCGGGTACTTGGCCAAACTAAAACTCGAAACCGGGCAATGGGCGGAGGCCTATCATCTGGCAGATAACCTGATCAATAACACCAATCAGGGGACTATTTTTAAGATCGGCGCAATGGCTATTGTCGCTACTATAAAAATGCGGAAGGGTGATACTGATGTGTTGCCACTTTTAACCGAGGCACGATCAAAGGCTTTTGGAACGATGGAACTGCAAAGGATCATACCCGTATTAGCTGCATTGCTGGAATATGAATGGATTACAGGCAAAACGCTGACAGATGACAGAGCCGTTGATTTTGCTATTACAACGCTGGAACAGGCGGGCGATGCCGATATGGATAATGAGTTTGCCTACTGGCTGCTAAA
Organism: Mucilaginibacter sp.; assembly: GCA_019235595.1. Classification (GTDB taxonomy): domain Bacteria; phylum Bacteroidota; class Bacteroidia; order Sphingobacteriales; family Sphingobacteriaceae; genus Mucilaginibacter. Next base: position 826 of record JAFAKI010000344.1, read on the forward strand.
AGCCAGGCAAAAGTATATACCGTTTCATAAATCGCACTACAGCTATAATGATGCAATCAGATGGGAAAAACTAGGGTGCCCGTATGAGCAGGCACTGGCGCTATTTAATGGCGATGAAGACGGCAAAAAAAAAGCCATTTGTATGGTGCAGGAATTGGGAGCAACAGCGGTATATGAAAAATTAAAAATGGAAATGCGCGCTTCGGGAATCAAAAGTATCCCGCGCGGGGTGCGTGAAACAACTAAAGCCAATGTTGCCCGCTTAACAGAACGTGAAGTCGATGTTTTAAAATTATTGAAAGAAGGGATGCAGAATAAGGAAATAGCCGATCGACTTTTTATATCAGCCAAAACGGTCGACCACCACATCACGTCCATTCTTTTCAAGCTTGATGTAAACACAAGGGTGAAGGCTGTTCATGAGGCCATCAACCTTGAAATTATAAAATAGGGTGTCTGTCCGGGATATATAGGGTATATCCCTATAGTTGGATATAAGGCGCACCTTTAAATTTGTTGTTATTACGATCATTAAAAATTACCAGCATGAAAAAATTTGTAATAGAAAGAATTTTGCCCGGAGCCGGGAATCTTTCGCCAGAAGAGCTACAGGCTATTTCGCAATTATCCTGCGATGTTGTTCAGCAAATAGGAAAGCCCTATTACTGGATACAATCCTACGTTACCGACGATAAGATCTATTGTGTACACATTGCCGAAAGTGAAGAAGTGATACGCGAACATGCACGGCTCGGCAATTTCCCGATCAATACGGTATCAGAAGTAAAAACCATCATCGATCCATTGACCAGCAATTTGTTAAAGTAATAGCCTCGTGTCGACTCACCCCGAATGCGCTACGCTGTTCGACCCTCTCTATGACAAGTCATAAAGAGGGTGAAAAACAAAACAAAAAATAACCCTCTTTACCGCTTGCGGTAGAGAGGGTGGTCGAGCGTAGCAATGACCGGGTGAGTCAAATAGGCGAGATACCTTACCGCTCCGCTGGGGTTACGCGCAGCTCCTTCTTCTGATTATTGCGTAAAACGCTTATGTACTGAAACTGCCCTACCTTATCGCCGGTGAGCATTTTAAACAGTTGATCGGATGTTTCCACCATTTTATCATTGAAGGCATAAATAATGTCGCCGCTTAGTAATCCTCCTTTGTCTGCGGGACTATTATTTTCGATCTGTGTAATAAACAGCGCCTGCTGGTTTTTTAAATGGTGAATGGTACGCAGCTTAGGCACCAAACCTATTTGCTGCAAACTAGCACCAATGTAAGCCCGCTTTACTTTTCCATGGCGTATCAGGCTGTCTGCTACCGATTTGGCTGTATTGATACTGATGGCAAAACACAAGCCCTGTGCGCCGCGGATCATGGCTGTATTTACCCCAATTACCTCCCCATCTGCATTAATAAGTGGACCGCCGGAATTGCCGGGGTTCAAGGATGCATCGGTTTGAATCATGCTGTCCATGCTGACACCTGTTTCGCTGTTCAGGGTTCGCCCCAAAGCGCTGACAACACCTGCGGTGACGGTATGCTGAAAACCGAGCGGGTTGCCTATAGCTATAGCCAGTTGCCCAATCTGTAAACTATCTGAATCGCCTAAAATAGCTGGCGTATAATCCGTAGCGTCAATCTTTAAAATAGCCAGGTCGGTATAAGGATCTTCGCCTATTAGCGTGGCGTGGTGTATGCTCCCGTCATACAATATACTTCGTAAATGCTTGGCCTTTTTAACTACGTGGCTATTGGTAAACAAATAACCATCGGATGAAAATAAAAACCCGGTGCCCGTACCGGTTATTGCCTCGCGCCCTTCGTTCATAGCATACTGTTCGATCTTTACCACAGAAGTGCGCAGTTTTTCAACGGCATTAATAATTATTTGTGAATATGAATCCATAACTGACCGACCCACAAAAAACAAACCCATTGATTTTTAGGAACAAAATGACAGTTCAGGCCTGCTGAGTTGTCATTTTTGAGAAAAAGCGACTTACGCTTTGGCACATGGTTCAGAATGATGGCTCCGTGTGGACTCACCCCGAATACGCTGCGCTGTTCGACCCTCTCTCCGCTACGCGGAAAGAGGGTTAAAAAATTAAAAAACCCCTCTTTACCGCTTGCGGTAGAGAGGGTGGTCGAGCGTAGCAATGACCGGGTGAGTCAAATAGGCGATTTGCTTAACGTAATATAATCGACACTTAATTCACATAGGGCTTCAGCACCTTTTGCCAGCGGTCGTAACCTTTACTGTTCAGGTGCAAATAATCCCCTTCAAAAAGAGAAGAATCAGGCCTTGTAGTTCCCGGTTTAAATATCGACGGATTCATATCGATATACAGGCTGTTTGGTTTGCCTGACAGATATTTTTTCACCATTGCGTTGGCCTTATCTACGTCGGGGCGAAACTTTTCCCTCACCGGCGCATATTTTGCCGAAAGATAATAGATCTTCGCATTGGGTAGTTTTTTTCTGATCATCACCCAAAGCGTTTTAAAACTGGCATAAACCGAATCCGCTGTTTTGCCATAGGCGATATCATTCTCGCCTGCATAAATGAATATTTTACGCGGGTGATAGGGAAATAAAATATAAGGCGTATAGTATTTTGTTAATTGTGACAACTCGCAGCCGCCTACTCCTCGGCGGATGATGGGTTTATCGGCAAAACGTTGTTCCAGATCAGTCCACTTTCGGATGGATGAGCTGCCGATGAACAGAATTCCATTTGGCTTGGGAAACTTTAAACTATCCTGGTGTTTGAATGCCCTGATCTCGTTATCGTAAGGAAAACCACTTTGCGCGAATGTGGTTAAGCTGACAAGTGAAACAATAGTTAACAGAAGGAATTTCAGTTTCATCGGTTTTTATTGGTTAGCCTGTCTTCAAAAAACAAAAATGGCAAAAAACTTTCGACACCGGTTGCTACCCACACAGGTCCTTGCCGGCAATACAGCAACATTTTTATTGCACTGCCTTGCTTCTTTTCATACTCCGCCAATACCTGCAAACAAGCACCGCAGGATGTTACGGGCTTAGTCAATTGAAATTCGTCGGTATGGGCAGTAATAGCCATTGTTTCGATAGGATCATCAGCGTGATTGGCTCCCCAATTAAACAGCGCTACCCGCTCGGCACAAAGACCGGATGGATAGGCCGCATTTTCCTGATTACTGGCATGCAATATTTTACCGCTTCGCAATTGCATTGCCACCCCAACCTTGAACTTACTGTAAGGCGAATGCGATGTTTCCAACGCTTTTACGGCTTCATGGCAAAGCTGCTGGTCGGCTTGATCCAATTCCTCAATTGAGGTGTATTCTCTGAAGCTTATTTTTATTTCGTGATCGATCATTTGGTATCTGCCCAATTAAAAAGGGGATACAATATAAGGAATTTTAACCGTTGATTCATATGTTTTATAGATTCCGTTGATTTTTTACAAGTATCAGCGACATCTATAAATCACGTAAATCAACGGTCACACCGCTACCGGCAACTCTTCTTCCGGTTCCGTAGTTATATTCGGATTAACACTTTCATCATCCTTTTCTACCCTCAACTCACGTATGATATGCTGCTGACGATCAGGCGTATTTTTGCCCATAAAGTATTCCAGCAGACTCTTGATGTTGGCGTCTTTCAGGATAACCGGATCGAGGCGAATATCTTTGCCGATGAATAAACCAAACTCTTCAGGTGATATCTCACCCAAACCTTTAAAGCGGGTGATCTCGGGCTTGTTACCTAATTTGGCTATGGCGTTACGGCGTTCTTCGTCGCTATAGCAATAGATGGTCTCCTTTTTATTGCGTACGCGGAATAAAGGCGTTTGCAGGATAGAAACGTGACCTGCCTTTACCAAATCCGGAAAAAACTGCAGGAAGAAGGTCATCATCAACAGTCGGATGTGCATACCGTCCACATCGGCATCGGTAGCGATCACGATGTTATTGTAACGTAAGCCATCCAGACCGTCCTCTATATTCAAAGCATGCTGAAGCAGATTGAATTCCTCGTTCTCATAAACCACTTTTTTGGTCAAACCAAAACAATTTAGCGGTTTACCCTTCAAGCTGAAAACCGCCTGGGTTTGCACATCACGGGATTTGGTGATAGACCCGCTGGCCGAGTCACCCTCGGTAATGAATAGTGTGGTATCCTGTTTGCGCTCGTGGTTATCATCGAAGTGCAATTTGCAGTCGCGCAGTTTACGGTTGTGTAATGATGCTTTTTTTGCACGTTCATTCGCCAGTTTTTTGATACCGGCTATATCCTTACGCTCACGTTCAGATTGCAAAATCCGTTTTAATAAAGCATCAGCCGTAGACGGATTTTTGTGCAAGTAATTATCCAGTTCCTTTTTAACAAAGTCGTTAATAAAAGTACGGACTGAAGGCCCTTCAGGACCAATATTTTGAGAACCCAGCTTGGTTTTGGTCTGCGACTCAAACACAGGCTCCTGAACCTTTATTGCGATAGCACCTATAATAGACGCACGGATATCCGAAGCGTCAAATTCCTTTTTATAGAATTCTTTCAATGTTCTCACCACCGCCTCACGGAAAGCCGCCTGGTGCGTACCACCTTGTGTGGTATGCTGACCGTTTACGAATGAATAATACTCCTCGCCATATTGCTGACCGTGGGTCATGGCGATCTCGATATCCTCCCCTTTCAGGTGGATAATCGGGTAGCGCATCGTTTCCTGGTCGGCATTGCGGGCTAACAGGTCGTGCAAGCCTTTTTCAGAAAAATATTTCTGACCGTTGAAATTGATCGTCAACCCTGAATTCAGGAACACATAGTTCCAGATCATATTCTCAACAAACTCCGGTATAAAGTGATAATGCCTGAAAATGGTATCGTCGGGCGTAAAATTGATGGCCGTACCGTTGCGTTGGGTGGTTTCCTTTTCTGCCTCATCGTGTATCAATTCACCTTTAGCAAATTCAGCAATTTTGGTTTTGCTATCGCGATAGGATTGCACGGTAAATGAATTAGAAAGTGCATTTACCGCTTTAGTACCCACCCCGTTCAAACCTACCGATTTCTGGAAAGCCTTGCTATCGTATTTACCACCTGTATTGATCTTGGACACGCAATCGATCACTTTCCCCAACGGAATACCACGACCATAATCTCGCACGCTCACTTTATGGTCGCTCAGGTTTACATCAATGGTTTTACCTGCACCCATCACAAATTCGTCGATAGAGTTATCGATGATCTCCTTCAGCAACACATAGATGCCATCATCATAAGCCGAACCGTCACCCAGTTTACCAATGTACATACCGGGGCGCAGGCGTATGTGTTCCTTCCAGTCGAGCGACCGTATACTATCTTCACTATAATCTATTGGTTGTGCCATCTTTTTTGTTGTAAAGTTGAAATGTTGTAAGGTTGGAAAGTTATAACCTTGCAATGTTGTAAAAATATTTGATCGGACCGGCAAAAATATGCCAACTTTTCAACATTCAAACCTTGTTTAAATTTTAACAGTGTTAATCACTCCCCCCTTGGAATCAACTACCGGCTACTCAAAGGTGTCTTTCCTAAGAAACCGCTCCGTTTGGAGCCCAATGTTGGTAGAAATAATAATTAACGTAATTCTTTTGCTCCGTAGGTGCAATACACCGACATGCATTTCGAATAACCATGGCGTATATGTATTGCACCTACGGAGCAAAAATGGGTATTGTATTTCTTTTCTACCCACATTTTGCCCCGATGGGGCAAGTCATAAGGATGTGGGTACACAGTAGTTTGAATCAGGGGAGGCCGGGAGGGGTAAAAATTCAAGATTTAAACCGCAGGCATTTACTCACCTTAAAAATGTTCTTGAAAAACTCAGAGCCTTTCTCATTGCCCAGGCAAAGGGCTACAATGGTGCCAACGTGGTCTTTATGCAGCGTGATCAGCAATGCATATTTATAATGCCTGGTCTCCCTGGCGTCAGCCAGATCTATGAGGTAAGTTTTCCCCTCGTCTGCATTATAACGGGCTAAATAATCTGGCGGGATAATGGTTGTAAAATAACTCTGCCCGCCACTCAGCTGCCTTGCTAATGTCAAACCGGTTTTATTGTATAGCGAGTCGGGGTGTTCGTTCGTTCGGGAAGTGTCACTTACCAAACGCGCAAAACTTGCCAATACCTTTTTTTGCGACTGCACTTCAAACCACACCTCAAAATCCTCGCCTGGTAACGCTAATCCGTAATCAAAAGATAAAGTATCGTTATTGATGGCCTTTATTTCTTTAAATCCCTCCGGAGAGGTGTAGGTAACATTCGCTTCCCCTGCCAATTTAATAAACCTTTTTAATTGCCTGCTTTCTCCTTTTGACCTTCCTCCCCTTGCAGCACGGTTCGCCTGTTGCGACATTCCAAATGTGGCAACAGACAGCAGCATTACGATGAATGCGATTTGTTTAGAGCAGCGTAAAAAAACTGTCATTAGAATTGTGATGGGCGAATCAATAAGTTTACAGGGTCAAAACAAAGTTATAATAAATTTAGATAACAAAATCATAAAAGGTTTAACTGCCTGATTAGAATTAAATTAGGCTTCGTCTCGTTGTCGCCCATTTACAAA
>JAFAKI010000161.1 GCA_019235595.1 Mucilaginibacter sp.
CAGCCCGACTCCCAGCAAAGGATGTTCTAGAAATATATCTATAGCCTTGGTCCACTCAACCCGGCGTCGGGCACCCATACTAGCATCAAGAATACGTTCAGAACCACTTTGAAGGTGAATTGGGAGGCCAACTGCATTTAACATTACATTCAACTGATGGCCTAGTATCTGCACAATAGATAACAATATGACTGCGATTACCAACGCAACAACCATACGGCCAACCTCATTATCATGCCGCATACGTCGTAGCCAAAACCATGCCAATGCACACAAAACAAGTGCATAACCCAAAGGCATTCTGGAGCCACACCAACCTATCAGAAGTACAAGCAAAAAAATGGACAAGACAAATATCCACAATCGCATCTTTCTTACTGCATACAAATAACTTCCTGCTACAATCCCCCAACCTAAAAAATCTGCAAAATGATTCCGCTGCCCAGTATTTCCAAAAATATTACCCATCCTATTATTAACATCATAAATAACCCAGCCATTGAAAATCTTAGCAAGGTCAATTACTTGAGCAAACCCAAAAATTGATTGCACCAATGCACCGACAAAAATGAGTTGCGCTAAAATGGTAATTAAAGTTCGCCTATTTGCATCAATCACATTAACATGCAATCCACAAAACAAAAAAAATAGCAACAGTAGCAGTAATGTCGGAATAATAACTACCCCTTGCGACACGGCCTGCACAACAGCGAATAATAAAATAAAAATATTAATAGATGGCAAAGAAAAACTGGCTTGCCGCAAAATATTTAAAACCAGACAAGCAGCCACAAACAGCAAGGCAATACTAGTGAAGTACCAATCAGCAAGCGGCGCATAACGCACAAAACTGAACAATGGCAGGATAATTGCCAAGCCAAGCAGCCAAGCATAAGCGTGACTCAAGGAGATACGCATACATCCCTTTCAAGAAAACAAAAAAAGGGTGCATAAAGCACCCTTTTATCCTAATCGAAAAAAATTAGCGGCAATTAGCAGGCAAGTACTTACTAGGAATAGGATTAGTCGTACCGTTAGTGCCACCACCAGCAGAGCACGTCCAAGTCACACCACCACTCGCCAGAGTACCAATCAAAGAGAATGCATTATGAGTACTATCAATCGAACCACCAATATTATTCATCGTAACAGAAACAATGCCATTTGAACCATTTAGATTATAAGCAATACCACTCACATTAGTGGTACTACTAGAGGTAAAATACGTACCACCAGAAGCTGTTGACGGAAATGCATTATTAGTAATTGCCGACTCAGCAATGGCAGCCTTGGCAGCATCCGCCATGGTCAGACCTTCAGTCACCTTGGCACGTACGGTGTAATCCTGATAGGCCGGAATAGCAATGGCAGCCAAAATACCGACAATCGCTACTACGATCATCAATTCGATAAGGGTAAAACCCTGTTGCATCTGTTTTTGCATGAAAAACTCCTAGGAAATTACCGGCACGATGACGGCAAATAGTTGGGGTTCTGTCCATTCCCTGAACAAGTCCAGCTAATGGCATTACTACTGCTAGTACTGGGGATCAGCACAATCTGCAAACCCGACGCAACTGAATTGGAGAATGAAACTGTGATGATACTGACACTACCACTGGCACTCACCACCAGATTACTGACATAGTTACCACTGATTAGCGTTGGCATGCCTGCACTGGCATTGCTGCTGGGCCAAACATTATTGGAAATATAGTACTCACTAACTGTTGTCTTGGCGAAGTCTGCAAATGACAGACCTTCAGACACTTTTGCCCTGATCGTGTAATCCTGATACGCCGGTATCGCAATCGCTGCCAGAATGCCGATGATGGCCACGACAATCATCAGTTCGATCAAGGTAAAACCGTTATTGCCCCGCATGACCCTCTCCGTGGTATGCACTGCCACACTCTTGCAGGAAGCGTGCCAAGCCGTGTCTATAGGTATTTTGCTTGGTTTACGCAGTGCGGTGCCGGCATATCACGTCAGCATGTGACGTTTTTTGTCAGTTCGAAGTGGCTATAGCGCCTGTGGTAGCATCCTGCCATTCCCGCTTACAGGAGATCCCATGAGCAATCAGGACTGGCTGACTCGCAGCCTGGCCAGCGTCTGGCACCCGTGCACCCAGATGAAACGCCACGAAACCCTGCCCATCATCCCGGTTGCCCGTGCCGAAGGGGTGTGGCTGGAGGATTTTGACGGCAATCGTTATCTGGATGCGGTCAGCTCCTGGTGGGTCAACCTGTTTGGCCATGGGCATCCGCGCATCAAGCAGGCCATCCGGCAGCAGCTGGATGAGGTGGAGCATGTGATGCTGGCCGGGTTTACCCACAAACCGGTGATCGAGCTGTCCGAGCGCCTGTCCGCGTTGACGGGCCTCGGCCATGTGTTCTATGCCTCGGACGGTGCCAGCGCCACCGAAATCGCACTGAAGATGAGCTTTCATTACTGGAAGAATGTCGGTCAGCCGGAAAAATACCGCTTCATCAGCCTGGACAACAGCTATCACGGCGAAACCGCCGGGGCACTGGCAGTGACCGATGTGCCGCTGTTCTCCGCCACTTATGCGCCGCTGCTCAAGCCGGGGGTGCGGGTGCCGTCACCGGATGCCCGTCTGGCACGCCCGGGGCAAAGTGCGGA
>JAFAKI010000285.1 GCA_019235595.1 Mucilaginibacter sp.
GCGGGGTTTGTCTTTATTATGTGCGTATTGCTTTACCATGCTGTTCCAGGTTGCCGGAGTAAGTCCCAGCGAATCTGGCGTCAAATTCGCACCTGTCGCTGCAAATTTGATCACTTTATCCGGGTGTCGCATGGCCAGCAGGATCGCATTGATCCCGCCATCGCTCCAGCCAATCACATAGGCTGAATCTATATGCATTTTATCCAGCAAGGCGGCAAAATCGTCAGCCATCATTTCAAAGCTGAGAGAATCTTTTTTGTCGACAGACTTTCCATGCGCACGGCTGTCCACCGCAATCACTTTATATTTTTTTGAGAAATAGGGAATGTTTTCCGAAAAAGCCTTCATACTATCACCATTGCCGTGGATCAGCAACAGGGGTTTACCCTCGCCATAGGTTTCTGTATACATTGTTATACCACGCACATCATAATATTTCCCGGCGGCGGGGTTATCGCCATAGTGTACTTGTTGGCTACAGGCAACTTGTCCCGTTACAAGGACTAATATTAGACACAATAAGACTTTGTTCATGTGATAAATGATTAAGTTTCCCATAACCATGGGTTTTCCAGTTTTAGGTTTTCAATATTTCTAAAATCACTGATATTCCTAGTCAGCAGCACCAAATCATTTACCAATGCTGTCGCTGCTATTAAAGCGTCAGGCAATTTTAATTTGTGCATTTTCCTAATGAGGATGGTTTGTTCAATTATATCATCGTTGACCTCAATAATTGTGGCCTGATTGATAAAGTTAACCAACGGGTCACCAGCAAGATTGCTCCCCAGCACTTCTATTTTATTAATAAATGAAAGATTGAAATCCGTATCTATTATGTCGACAATCAATTTATGCGTTTCTTCTGGAAGAAGATTGCCAACAAATTCAATCAAAATATTGGAGTCAATCAGATATCTCTTTCCCATTCATTACGGCTTTCAGAAATATCTTTTAACATTTTTTGTATGTCTTTCTTACTGATCTGGATAGACTTAGCATAATCCGATGGCTTCATTTTATCCCCGTTCTCAGATTTTATCGTTACCCCGAGCCCTAAAAGTATTTGCTTCACCAGAGCACTTTTCTTATCAGGAATATTGATTATTAACGTCTCCATATTCACAAATTTACAAAAATTTGTTTGGTAACAATTATGCTTGAATATTCTTTGCTTTAATAAAAATTGACCCGAAATTAGTTTTAAATATTACCTTTCGTGCGCCAATTATATTACACCAATGGATTCGACAAATACCAAATCCCCGGAAATGGAAACCACATATGATGCTATTGTGATCGGCTCCGGCATCAGCGGCGGATGGGCGGCAAAAGAACTGTGTGAGAGGGGACTGAAAACTTTGGTTCTGGAACGTGGCCGGAATGTAGAGCATATAAAGGATTACCCTACAGCCACTACGCCGCCGTGGCAATTTAAACACCGCACGCGGATGACCACCGATTTCCTGAAAGAAAATCCATTGATCAGTAAAGCAGCAGGTTATGGCGAGGATAATGCCCACTTTTTTGTAAAAGATAAAGATCATCCCTATATACAGGAAAAACCATTCGACTGGATACGTGGATACCAGGTCGGGGGTAAATCACTTACCTGGGGGCGCGCCTGCCAGCGCTGGAGCCAATTTGAGTTTACCAATCCAGAGAAATTTGGCTATGGTATAGCCTGGCCCATCAGCTATGATGATGTGTCGCCCTGGTATTCCCATGTCGAAAAATTTATAGGTGTGTGCGGCAATAAGGATGGCATTGAGGCTATGCCAGACGGTGAGTTTTTACCGCCATTTGAGATGAACTGCGTGCAGGAGGTGATCAGCAAAAAGATCAGCGAGAATTATAAAGACCGACACCTGGTTCACGCCCGCTGGGCGCATCTTACTAAACCCAATCAAATACACATTGACCAGGGTCGCGTGAAATGCCAGGCCCGTAATATGTGTATGCGTGGTTGTCCGTTTGGCGGATACTTTAGTTCTAACAGCTCGACGCTGCCATGGGCAAAGAAGACGGGCAATCTGACGATCAGGCCGTTCTCGGTAGTGCACTCCATTATTTATGATGAAAAGCTGGGTAAGGCCTCCGGTGTAAGGGTGATCGATACAAACAACAAAGAGCTGATGGAATTTAAGGCAAAAGTGATCTTCATGAATGCATCTGCCCTAAATACCAATTTGGTTCTGCTGAACTCTACTTCAAAACGTTTCCCTAACGGTTTGGGTAACGATAATGGTCTGCTGGGTAAATACGTCGCTTTCCAAAACTACCGTGCTTCTGTAACTGCCGATATGGACGGCTTTCTAGATAAATATTATTTCGGGCGCAACCCTACTGAGCTGATCCTGGCTAACTATAAAAATCTGCATAAACAGGAAACCGATTATCATGGTGGATATACTACGTTTATGGGAGCATTCAGGGAACAACACCCCGATACCGAACAAGGTAAAATAGGCGCTGATTATAAAGATTCATTGACCGAACCAGGGCCATGGAAAGTGTATATGTACCTGCAGGGCGAAACTGTACCAAAGATAAGTAACCACGTACGTCTAAGCCCTGATCGAAAAGATCAATGGGGTATACCGCTGCTCATCACTTCGGTTGAGTACGATGATAACGACGAGCGCATGATTCAGGATTTCCTGAAAGAAACCAAAGAGATGCTGGAAAAAGCGGGCTGTAAAAACGTTCAGACACATGAGAACAAGCAAGCTCCGGGACTAGATATTCATGAAATGGGTGGCTGCCGCATGGGTAAGGATCCAAAGACATCATTATTGAATAAATGGAACCAGTTGCATCTGTGCCAGAACGTATTCGTAACCGATGGCGCCTGCATGACCAGCACCGGGAACCAAAGTCCGTCTATATTATACATGGCTTTAACCGCACGTGCAGCAAATTTCGCTGCTGACGAGATCAAAAAAGGAAATTTATAAATTAGATGTGCAATGAGTGGATGTGCAGATGCACCAATGATTAATGACTAATACGATTAAACCATGAAGATCAGCCCAAAAATCGCCCGCCTATTGCTTGCGCTATGTTTTTTAGCGAATCATTCTTTTGCACAAAAGGAAACTACCGATCAAAAAGTAGAAGCCCTGCGCATCTGATGATATTAGACTGCAAAAATCATTTGAATTGACCAATTAATATTGCATATTAGTCAGACCAATTCCAATTTATAAACCATAATTCCGATGAGCTTAAAATATACCGGTTACATTGCTATGTCTATGATTTTAAGTGTTTTCTCAACACTTAAAAAAGCCGTGGCTTTTCAGCATAATCCTGGCCACAAATATTATATAAGCAATGAGGGAAGTGATGAAAATACAGGTAGCAAAACGAAACCCTATAAGTCAATTGACAAAGTAAATACCCTTCATTTGCAAGCTGGAGATACGGTTTATTTTAAAGCAGGGCAAACCTTTAAGGGAACATTATTGCTGGTGCAAGGCATTGAAGGTAGCGCAAAAAAGCCCGTTGTTATTACCTCTTATGGTAAAGGATCTGCCGACATTGATGCTAAGGATAGCGTTGGAGTCAAAATTTATAAGGCTTCCTATCTAAAGATACAGAACCTGAAGCTCGTTGGTTCCGGCAGGAAAACCGGGAATATAAGAGATGGGTTAGCCATTATTAATAGTAATCAAATTAGCGCTAATCATCTGGATATCTCTGGCTTTCAAAAATCTGGTTTGCTGATCTACTCATCACAAAATGTCATTGCTAATAATGTTTTTGTTCATGACAATGGTTCGGCCGGTATTACGGTTGAGGCTCCTTATCAAACCCGTCAAAGCCGGGATATCAAAATCCTGAACTGCCGCGCCGAGAACAACCCGGGCGATCCAACCAATCGGACCAACCACAGTGGCAACGGCATTGTGGTGGGCGATTGCCGGAAGGTGCTGATAGACCATTGCACGGCAACCAATAACGGCTGGGATATGCCGCGTATTGGTAATGGTCCTGTGGGGATATGGGCCTATGAGGCCGATAGTGTTACGATACAACATTGCTTATCTTACAAAAATAAAACCTCGAAAGGTGGCGCTGACGGCGGCGGCTATGATCTGGACGGCGGTGTTACCAATTCTATCATTCAATACTGCATGTCGTACGACAATTGGGGCAGCGGCTATTGTATTTTTCAATACTGGGGCGCAAGTCCATGGCATAACAATATTTTCCGGTACAATATCAGTGAAAACGACGGAACCGTTTCTGATTCTCAAGCCGGCTTGTACGTCTGGAATAGTTCTGACGATGAAAAGCAGTTTCACGATTGCGAGGTGTATGGTAACATCATCTACAACTCAAAAGTAGCCGCGATCAGTTTCTCTGAAAAAAGTGAGAGTAAAGGCATCCGCATGTACGACAATGTATTTGTAGGCAGGGATACATTGATCAGGGGAAAAGACAAAATCGGTGACGTAAAATATCGGGGTAACGACTGGTGGAGCATCGAAAGTAAATTCAATACCGATGGCATAAAAGATTTGAAGACCTGGGCCGAAAAAACAGGTAAGGAACTAAAGGATGGAAAAATAATTGGCCTCAACATCAAACCTGATTTTATTAATCCTGGCTATACAAAAATCACTTCAGCATCCCAATTAAAAACTTTTAGCAATTACCAACTGAGTAGGAACTCTGTTTTAAGAAAAAAACCTGTTTACAGCAGCCAATATGGCATCGGCAAAATAAAGTTATAGGGAGTCAACATTATGAAAAGTTTAAGATCAATACTTCTGGTTTCAGCGCTGTCATTATCATTCCTTAATGTTTCGGGACAAGCACCCAACGATAAATGGCTGGATACCGACGGGCATTTTATCAATGCGCATGGTGCAGGTGTACTATTTCATGACGGCACTTATTACTTGTTTGGGGAGATCAAAAAAGGTAAAACATGGCTGGTTCCAAACCAAAGCTGGGAAGATTATCGCGTACCAGCCGGAGGTGTTTCGTGCTATTCATCAAAAGACCTGAAGCGTTGGAAATATGAAGGCATATCCTTAGCTCCGGTAAAAGGTCAGCCTGACAATGATCTGGACACCGGCAGAGTGATCGAACGACCCAAAGTGATCTACAACAGCAAAACCAAGCAATTTGTGATGTGGATGCATATTGATAAGAAGGATTATTCCTACTCGCGGTCGGGTGTGGCCGTGAGCGATAAACCTACAGGACCATATCGTTATATCCGTAGCGTAAAACCTAATGGGCAAATGGCCAGGGATATGTCGGTATTCCAGGACAATGATGAGAAGGCTTACCTGATCTACTCATCAGAAAATAACAATACTATGCAGGTTTGTTTGCTAAGCGATGATTACTTGAGCCCGACAAAAACTTACAGCCGTATCCTGATCAACAAACGGCGCGAGGCCCCTGCCCTGTTTAAGAATGACGGGAAATATTACCTCATTACCTCTTTATGTACGGGTTGGTCGCCTAATGCCGCGATGTATGCTGTGGCTGATAATCCGCTTGGCCCTTACAAAGAATTCGGCAATCCATGTAAAGGCTCCGGTGCTGAAACCACGTTCGAAGCGCAAAGCACTTATGTATTGGCGGTAGATGGAAAGTACATTTTTATGGCCGACAGGTGGAATAAAACCAATCTCGAAAAATCAACCTATTTATGGCTTCCATTAACTGTGGCAAAGGACAAAGTAGAGATCAGAGGGGAATGATACGGCGTCTAAAGCATAAAATGTAAATTGTTAGCAATAGTGTAATTTTTACATTTAAATTACATATCTTTAGCCGGAAGAACCAATTCATAATTTAGAATTCAGGCGTCGCCATTAACCGGGCCATATTAAACATATCAAATAAATTAACAGTAAATGCCCGGCGTCCCTCCACTTAATTTTAAGGCCACAATTCAAATAATTCAGGTACTGGTTTGTGCCTGGACCCTAACCACTTTAAACTATAAATTTAACTAATGGCATTTTTAGACCATGTACTGCAGGTTCCAGCCTACGGCTGGAAGGATGCAAACGGAGCCCTCGTCAAACCTACATCCGGGCAAATTTTTAAGGAGTTTTTTACAAGATTAAACATCTTTAAAGACCGCAAAAACTGGTTGCCTTTTTTTGGCTGGTTCAAAATTTTGTGCCTGGCACCATTTCTTTTATTGTTCCTTTTCCATTTTTTTACGTGGTATCTGCTTCTGGCAGCCTTCCTGTACAGTATGGTCATCATGGGGACGCACGGTACCATATGGCACCACCGGTACTGCACGCACGGGGCCTATAAGTTCAGAAATGCATTCTGGCGGTTTTTCACACAAAATCTGACCATAAATGTCATACCAGAAGAGATATATGTGATCTCCCATCATGTTCATCATTCTAAATCTGATCAGCCAGGTGATCCCTACAACGCTTACGGCGGTTTTTTATATTGCTTCCTTGCAGACGTAAATCATCAGCCCATAGCAAAGGATCTGAGCGAGGCCGATTATAACCGCGTAAAACTACTAATGCAGCACACCGGTGTCAAGGCCAATACCTATGCCCAATATCAAAAATGGGGATCATATGTAAATCCGTGGCGCGCTGTGTTATCATGGCTCTTAAACTGGTCGTTCTGGTACATCATTTTCTTTCTTATAGGTGGTCATGCGTTGGCCTGTACATTGTTTGGCGCCGCCGGTTTCTGGGGTGTGGGCGTGCGCACGTTTAACTATGAGGGTCACGGAAAGGGCTCCGGCGTGCAGCGCGATGGAATAGATTTTAACAACAAAGACAAGTCGGTCAACCAATTATGGCCGGGTTTTGTGGCCGGCGAGTGGCACAATAATCACCACCTTTTCCCAAAAAGTGCACGAAGCGGATTTAAACCCATGCAGCTCGACCTGGCCTGGCAATATATCCGGTTTATGAATCGCCTGGGTGCAGTAAAAAGCTATCGCGATAATAAAAAGCAATTTAACGAGCTGTATTATATTCCTGAGCTTGCCCGGAAGAAACAAATAACTTTAAATAAACGCGTTCTAAAAAGCGACAAAGCAATTTCCAATTTTTAAATAATCGCCCGGCTTTTTGAATATTTCGTAATTTAATTTGAACAATCGCGCTCTATATTAAATTATTTTCAAAATCAATATTATAAATCAGTAGATATAGACAATACCTATATATCATAAATTATTTAGATAAAATGGCCATCCCAAAAGCGGTATATTTGTAGCAAATAAATATATCTAATAAGCATATGATAACTATAGGTCAAAAATTTCCTGAATTTTCTAAAACAGCAGTTGTTAGCATCGAAAAAGGCAAAGAGTTTGAAACCATCACATCAGAGTATCTTGCAAACGAAGATAACGTATGGACAGTAATGTTCTGGTGGCCAAAAGATTTCACTTTTGTGTGCCCTACTGAGATTGCTGAATTCAATAACAACTATAGCGAGTTCCGTGACCGCGACACCCGTTTGATCGGTGCATCAACTGATACTGAATTTGTACACGCAGCATGGAGAAGAAACCACGACGACCTGCGCGACCTGAAATTCCCGATGCTTGCTGATACTTCAAAATCGTTAGCTGAAGAACTGGGCATCCTGGAACCAAACGAAAAAATTGCCTACCGTGCTACTTTTATCATTGACCCTACCGGCATTATCCGTTGGGTATCAGTGAATGACCTGAGCGTGGGTCGTAATGTAAAAGAAGTTCTACGCGTACTGGATGCTCTGCAAACAGACGAGCTTTGCCCTTGCAACTGGGTTAAAGGCGAAGAAACTTTGACTGTCTAATTAATTTAACTATCTAGTCCCCGCACTGTCTTTTTGCAGGGATTTTTTATTCTTTCCATTCTCAAAATCATGAGTGAAACTACAGAAATAACCAACGAAATATTAGAAGTTTTGGGTATCGAAAATGATTACCGGACCGAAAGCCTCGAGCTACTTGAAAAAGGCGAATCACGTTATTTACGCGACCTGAAGCTGAACCTGACCAGCACCCTGACATCTGAGCATCTGAGTACAAAGGAATGCGCTTTGATCGGGCTTTCTTCTGCGATTAATAATAATAACAAAGTTTTGACCCAATTCTTCACGCGCTATGCTGAAGAGCAGGGTGCTACCGCTGCTGAGACTGCTGAAGCTGCTGGGTGTGCATCGCTATTGGCGTCAAATAATGTATTTTATCGTTTCCGCCACTTTACACAGAAAGAAAAATACACGCAGATTCCGGCCCGTATCCGCATGCAGATCATGATGAAACCCGTAACAGGCAAAGAATTTTTTGAATTGATGAGCCTTGCGATTTCCGCAATCAACGGTTGCGAGATGTGCGTAAATGCCCATGAAGACTCTCTAATAAAAATGGGGACTACCGAAGAGCGCATTTTTGATGCTGTGCGAATAGCGTCATTGGTGACCTCGGCGGGGAAGATAGTATTCTAAAATTATGCGAATAAATAAAAAGAGTTGCCTTAGATCAAGGCGATTCTTTTTACCTCAACCCTTTCTCTTCCAAATACTTGATCAAAGCGGCGGGATGATCGGTTTGAAGGCCTTTTAGCCCTAATGCGACGGCTGCGTCCCAATTTTTATCTTCATCCTTGCTTTGGATATCCGGCCATATAGGGATATGCTGTTCGTTGGCAAACTGTACCATTTCTTTGGTGTACTCTTTCCAGCCGCCATCCAGGATATCGGGTTTTACCTGGTTGATGAATGTCTTCATCCCCTCCACATCCTTTACACTATTAGGCATGCTGAACATCAAAGGCATATCGGGCGCAACGTGCCGCCAGTCGATAAACTGCTGGATAGCATTAATGTAAACCAGCACCTGCTTCTCCATCCCGTACTTCTTAAGCATAGCATACGTAGCTGATGCAGGCGCATTCTTAAAATCGATATAGATGTAGATCTTATCCTTACAGAGCTTTAGTATTTCCTCAAAGGTGGGTACGCGATAAACTGTTTTATCCAAACTATCACGGCTTTTTACCTGGAGCTGTTCTATCTCGGCCAATGTCTTGTCCTTAACAGGGCCTTTAGCATTGGTCATACGATCTACTGTTCCGTCGTGCATGCTTACCAAAGCGCTGTCCTTTGTAGTACGGAGATCGATTTCCACGTAATCGGCTCTGTTTTTTATTGCTTCTGCGTAGGCTGCAAGCGTATTTTCAGGATAAATTACGTGATCACCGCGGTGACAGACCACTATAAACTTATGGCGTGCTTTAGGAGCAGGGTTAGGCTGCGCATTTGCATTGATCCAAACAATGCAGGCTGTTAGTACTAATAAAAATCTTCTCATTTAATTATTTTCCCAAACCGGGTTTGTCTTTTAGCATCACCGATGAAATGGCATCGCCAACTTCATGGTCTGCTGCGCTTTTATAATCGCAACCCAGTAATTGTGCAATTGTTTGGGCCAATTGCTTATGATAAGTTGTAGTTTGTGTTTTGATGATACCGTCATGCGGTGTATCCGGACCGATCACCGCAAACCAGGTTTGCTCTGAGTTTTTTACACCAGTTCCGTGATTTCTCCAGGCATCCAAAGTCTGGTCTCCCCTGCCATGATCGCAAGTAATGATCAATGTAGTTTTATTTTTATAAAAAGGGTCTGTTTGTATATACTGCCACAGTTCCTGTAAATAGGCATCTTCCTGATGCGCCTGGGTAAGGTACATTTTGTAGTTGCCTGCATGCGCCATATCATCAGTCTCGTCAAATGCCAGGTATAATACACGCGGTTTGTATTCTTTCAGATATTCTTTGCCAAACTCGTAGGTCATAAAGTCTATACGGGTATCACCTAAATAATGAGGCGCTTTGTGCTGCATCTCATTCAGATATTTCAGGCGATCATCAGCTTTTGGGTCTTCAAAATTGGTATAGCCGGCATTAACTTTCAATCCCGAGCGGTTCACGTTAAATATAGCGGGGAATGCCTCCCATGAAGCAAAAACGGCTACTTTGTTCTCGAACCCTTTTTGTTTGTCCAGATACTCAAAAAGGTTGGTATTGGGATTAGGAATTGGATTGTTACTGTTTACGCGAACATCAGGGAAACCGGTAAATATTTCGTTATAGCCAGGGTATGAGAAATGATATTGATTGGCAACCTCATCGCAATTTCCTAAATCACGGTCGCCATATAACTGACCTTCATTTACAATTGTTGACCACATGAATGGCATTAACCGCTGACGGCGTTGTTCCGGCGTTTCGGCCCAGAATTTCTTTCGCATATCAGCTTTAGTGTCAGTATATTTTGAATTGATGAGAGCGGAATCGGCACCACGATATAATTCCTGCCAGCGGAACCCATCCAAAGTAACTATTATTATGTTTTGTGTCCGGTGATTTTGTGCGAAAAGTTTCGGAACAATGAAAAGCGCTAACAACAGCAAACCAAGCTTCTTCATAAACAGCTTTTTTAAACAGAAAAAACAAAAGAAGAAATAAATTACCTTTTTGCAACAAAAATAAAGGTGGGATATTAAGCCCACCTTTACTGAAATTTAATTTAATACTTGTTGGTAATTTATTGATTGTTAATAATTATCACCAACTGTTATTTTAGAATCCACATGGTGCCGTTGATGTCGTCATTGCCACCGTATTGACTTTGCAACGCAGCGGTATAATTTGTGGTATTCGCTGTACGCTCACTTGAAGGATATTGGAAACGCAAAGCTATACGCTGACCATTGTCTGTGCCTGGACCAGTTGTAAAGGTTGGTACGCCAGTTCTGCGGTAAGTGAAATATGACTCCAAACCTGAATGACGGAACAGGGCCAGGTATCTTTGCTGCAATATTTGTGTTAAGCCAGTTGCACCACCTGCATATTTAACAGCTGCTTGAGCATAATAGGTTGCCCAGTTGGTGTTTATCGTAAATGTCTGGTAATTTTCAGGGCCCTGTACACCTGTTGTGGAAGTTGGAAGAGGAACGTAGAAATAAGCTGTGAATGAGCCAGTTGACGGTATGCTATAATAAGCCCATGACGCCTGTATACCGTTAACGTAATGCGTTTCAGCGTTGCCGGTAACCCAACCGCGATTGATACCTTCTGCTATATTAAACTCTTGTTCCGGATAGCCGATCTGGATGCTTGGCTCGCCAAGATAGGTTGAATAATAATGTTTCCTGTTGATGAATGAGTAAAGGTTCAAACCAGCATTGGCATACATTACCCCAAGGTCGAGGCCCGGATCGGCTCCAACGAATGAATTAAAATCAGTTGAGCTCTGTCCCAGGTCATCAACAAGATGACGTGCAGGCTCTGCTACAACAAAAACGCGTGGATCCTGGAACGTGGTCAGCAGCTTAATATAGGTTTGTGATGAGTTCTGTCTTGAACCATTTTGACCAAAGTTAGCCGGAGTCATTGGATAATAGTTGGTTGGCGAAACAAACACAAATTGCAGATTGTCGCTTGAACCTGACATCAATGGGTATTTGGTTGGATTATTGACGATAGCTGCAAATTGTGTCGGAATGTTCATATCGGCATCGCTAACTGCTTTTTTACTAAGCTCTAATAGGAGTCTTAGTTTAAAAACGTTAACGGCTTTTTGCCATTCAGGCAGGCTGTTACCGTACAAAAAGTCGCCGGATATACTACCACCTTGTCCTATTACTGTAGTCAAATCGGTATTTGCTTCATCAAGCCAGGTAAGACACTGTGTCATAACCGTTTTTTGTGAATCATACTTTGGAGTAAGGTTACCTAAGCCTTTCAATGCGTCTGTCATCGGAATATCGCCCATTTCAAGGCTCATCTTGCTGAAGAAATAAGCTCTGAAAAACTTACCCAAAGCGCTGTATCCATTAGTCGCAGGTGATCCGGCGGCAACTGCCTGTTGCTCCATCAACCCAACATTCTTTAGGGTGTTGTAATAATTGTCGCCCGACCCAAAATCATAGGTATTATTGCCATAATAGTTATAGTTGTAGATATAATACTGGCAATAAATCTCGTTCGAGTTATCAGGAAAATCAACCATGTTGTATTCAACACCATTCAATAACAACGATGCAGGCACGCTGGAAGGTACGTTGTTATTTTGGGTTAATTCCTGGTAGCTTTTTTTACAACCACTCGCTGTGACCAGCATCAGCGCTGCGAGCAATTGAAGTTTTAATATTTTTTTCATAATCATTATCTTTTATAAATCAGAATGATAATTTAAAGTTGAAACCATAGCTTCTTACAGACGGCGATTGCAAACCGGTAAGTGATGTACGTGAGTTGGCATATTGATCCAGATCTACATCCTTGAACTTAGGATCTTTATAGAAGTACAAGAGGTTACGCCCATATAGTGATACCGATGCAGATTGTATAAATGATTTATGCAACCAAGCCTTCGGGAATTCGTATGCCAGGGTCACCTCGCGCAGTTTTGCATAGGTCTTGCTCATCAGGTAAGCCTCGTCCACGTTATAATACTCACTAGCAAATTCCTGAACAAAAACCGGGGTTTTGTTTGGCGCATACTGCAAAGCGCTATAGTTTAGCACGTTGCCTGTATAGGAGTCGTAGTTCGGCGCTACACCGTTTGATATTTGTACGCCCGGAGCTACATAGCTGCCTGAGTAATTAATATTGGGCTGCTGATTGTTTGCAGGGAAATGCAGCCAATCTTGATAACGGGCTGCTCCAAGAGCTCCTTCTGCAGTAAGCGCGTTCGCACCACCACGCATCGTTTTATTAAACACATAATCCTTGGTAACGCCACCAACCGAGCCGTCGAACTGGAATCCCAGGCTCAGGTTTTTGTAGTGCACCTTGTTATAAATAGACCAATTCCAATCCGGATCCATGTGACCCAAATAATGACCATTTGTGTGCAGAGGCTCGCCGCCCGATCCGTAGATGATCTGTCCATCCGGTGTGCGAACAAATTTTGAACCAATCAATTTATCTACACGATCGCCAACGTGGAAGTAAGTATTGTAAATAGTTTGTCCTGGCGGCAAGTCAGTATATACTTCCTTGTAGGTAGACCAGTTAACCAATACATCCCAACCAAAGCCGCTCATGTCTTTGATCGGTGTGCCACTCAATGACAGCTCGTAACCCGTTTTCTTGGTTTTCAGAGCATTGATATATTCGTCAGTATAGCCAGTTGCTGTAGATATTAAGTTATCCAATATTTGCGGGCCATTTATATATTGGAAAGCAGTACCACTTAACCCTAAACGGTTTTTCAAGAATTTAATATCAAAACCTTCTTCGTAGTTAACAACTGTATAGGTTTTTATATTATTCTGATACAATGAATTTGGGCCATAACCCGCGGTTTGACTATTGTAAGGCTTCGCAATTGAGTAAGCCGAAATCAATGAATAATCAGGACCGTTATATGGCGAGCGGTATGCAGTGCCATAACCCAACGGATTATCAAAAAGGGAAGGAGCAGTTGAACCGCCAAATGCCGTGATCGTATTGAACGGAGCCGGGCCTATGTATGCATTGGTGGCGTCCGAACGGATGTTTGCAAATGATCCCCGTACTTTCAGGAATGAGATCACTTCAGGCAGCTTTATGTAATCAGAGAGTACTGAGGCTGCTGAAACACTTGGATAATAATAAGTAGCTACATTCTGCAATGCTGAAGAGTGTTCAACGCGGAAAGTACCCGATAAAGTAGCATATTTTCCGAAGGAAGCGTCCAATGAACCGAATACGCTTAATTGTCTTTCGGCTGAATTAAAGCTTGTTGCCTGTATCGGGTTTTTCGAGTTACTGAAAGCATATACTCCCGGTACGTTCAAATAATCGGTTGACACCCAGCTTGAGTTATACCTAAACTCGCGCAAGTTGCTACCTACTAGACCTGATAAATTAAAAAAGTGTGCAAGCGTATAGTCGTAATTCAATGTCAGGAAAGTGTTGTTTTCAAACAGGTCACGACGGTCTTCACGGTAGTCGCCCAGGTTTTGCTCACGGCCATAAGGGTGGGCAGAGTAAGGCATGTCTTCTGTACGTAACAAATTGTACGTACTCAGCTGTTCTTTCAGGGTAACATTCAGGTGATTGTCAATCTTAAAATTACCTGAAATATAACCGTAAGTATCGTTTTTATAATGACCACGTGTCCATATTTTAGTCAAGAACCAAGGGTTGTGGTAACGGGTATATTCTTCAAACTCAGAAGCTATGCCTGTTTTCCCTGGCTGCCAGATGGCTTTAAGGTCCGGTGAATTAACATTCCAGTCGGCACCTGTCCAAATCGCCATGTTATAGATGATCGAATTTGGCCCGTACTGAACATCCGGGAAATCGTCGGTGCTCTGCCTGTTAAAATCAAGGCTTCCTTCAAATTTCCAGCGCGATGATGGATTGAACGATGCAAATAAATTGGCGTTAGTTATATCCAGGTATTGGTAAGGGATATAACTATTTTGATGCTGCTGGGATACTGAAAAACGAGTGGTGTAGTTATCACCATTGGCAGTCAAAGCAATATCGTTGTTGGTTTGATAGCCTGTTCTTAAAAAATTAGCCAGGTTATTAGCACCGCGAGCTACCCATGGAGTTCCCTGGCGTACGCCGTTCACTACCGGGCTGTCATATTGCGGGATCAACTGTCCGTTGAAATAAGGGCCCCATACGTCATAGTCGCTATCCACACCGCCTGGTGCACCACCTTTTCCGTCAACGAATACATAAAACGTATTTTCGCCTGGTCCGAATGAGTGCTGAACACGAGGGAAAGCAACAAAGCCTTTGTTTATTACAGTACTGCTGTTTAGATCAATAGTTAGACCTTTCTTTGCGTTATTACCTTTTTTCGTAGTAATAACAATGGCGCCATTCTGTGCACGGCTACCATACAAAGCTGCCGCAGCCGGACCTTTCAATACCGTATAGCTTTCAATATCATCCGGGCTAAGGTCAAAGGTGTCCGAGTTTACAGGGAGGCCATCAATAACATAAAGTGTAACTGTACCACCGCGGATGGTCACGTTTGGTACGCCCAAAATTTCCGAAGTAGCGCCCACTGACAAACCTGCTACCTTACCGATCAAACCGTTTACCGGGTTTGGGTCACGCGCGGTGGTCAATTGGTCACCTTTAACTTCCTGCGTTGCATAACCGATTCGGCGTGTCTCTTTTTTAACGCCCAATGCGGTTACTACAACCTCGTTAAGGGATTTGTTATCAGAAACAAGCGAAATGTTTAAGTTAGCCTGATCGCCAACCGTTACGTCCTGAGACAAATAACCCAGGAATTTAAAAGTAAGCACCTGACCTTTTTCAACGGTAAATAAAAAACGACCGTTAACGTCTGTTACTGTTCCTTTGGTAGTCCCTTTAAGCAAAACGCTTACGCCGGGTAAAGGCTGCTTGTTTTCGTCGGTGACAGTACCACCGATCTTGATCTGCCCGAATGAGAGTATCGGGGCAAGGAATAATAACGCTATCGTTATCATTGTCCTAAGGTGAATGTAAAGCTGCTTCATCTGTGAATTAATTAGGTGAGAAGAATATTTTTCATGATCGCAATACTAAACTTAGTTTATTATTTGTAAACTAATTTAGTATTAAGGAAAGCTTACCATTACGTGCCGGACACGTTAAGAAGGGCAGTTTTTGTAACAGGCGAGTTACAATCGACTTACAATTATTTAATATTTAGCAGGTATCTGAATCAATTATTATTATATAAATGATTGATCGCTAATGATTTTAGATGTTCAAGGTCTTGCACTGGGACGTTTATTTCCTTGGCCTGGTCGTCCCAATAACGCAACTTTATAAACAGCTCAGCATCAGGATGTTTTTCAAATTCAACCGCCTCTTTTTCTGTCATACGTCCGCCTTGAAATTCCAGGGTAGCCTTGCTGGCAGCGGAAAGCTTATTATAATATTCCGGATATTTATAAGTGAGATATCTTTTTGCAATGACGTGGCTTTCTACTAAAGTAGCTAGCCTTTCAGAGAAACCGCGCTCGCGAAGGTAGTCGGCGCCTAACTTTTCATGATCCACATTTCCAAATCCAGCCATGCTTTCTGCTTCGGCATCTTCGGCACATAAATGACCTATGTCGTGAAAAAATGCAGCCAATATTACTTCATCGTCATAGCCTTCATCTTCGGCTAATATTGCCGCCTGAGACATATGCTCTAACTGGGATACCGGCTCGCCAATGTAGTCCTCGTCACCATGCTTTTCGTATAAGGCGAAAACTTCTTCTACAATATCTTCTGGTGTGGTAGCTGCGCGATTCATAGGTGCAAAGGTTTTACGCAAATAAATATATCAGTTATTATTAAATTATTAATTTTTCATCATTGATTCACCTATCTTAATTAAATTGAGTTTTATTGCAAAAGGATTTCTAAAAATTCTATTTTACAAATACCAATTATAAATATACCACGTTTACCAGTTTTTATGGAAGATGATATACTAATCCAGATCAGTAACCGGATAAAAGAGCGCAGGCGCGACCAAAACATTACTGTACAGGAACTGGCTAACCAGGCAAATGTAAGCAAGGGACTAATATCCCAGATAGAAAACAGTCGTACCATACCATCATTGATGGTACTAATCGATATTATTAAAGCGCTGAATATTGACCTGAATGAGTTCTTTAAAGATATAAAGACGAAAAGCAACGCATCCCCTATTTTGGTAAAACGTAAGGGCGACTATGAGCATTTTGAAAAAGAGCACGCTATCGGTTTTAGCTACAAACGAATATTTACCCGGTTCATCGATCACTCTACAGTAGACATTGTCATCCTGGAACTGGAGCCAAATTCGTCAAGGCCGCTGGTGGAAACCGATGCTTTTGAATATAAGTATATCATATCCGGCCAGGTAGAATACCTGATAAACGGAGACAAAATACTTTTAGGCCCGGGTGATTCTTTATTATTCGACGGGCGTATTCCCCATACCCCGGTCAACCTGGGCTCGGATACGGCCAGCATGCTGGTGATTTATTTTTTTGAGGAAAAATAATTTAGTGAGTGGTTGATTGGATTGGATTAAGTTGATTGGGTTAGGAAATATGAGCTCAGAAAACTTAATCTAACTCAATCAACTTATTTTACTTAATCAACTACAATTAATCAAATCTTAACACTAATTTAGTTCGATATTAATAAACTTAGTTTAATATTGCTAAACTTTTATTTCCTACTAAAATGCCAATTAAATTAGTTGTTTTTGATATCGCAGGCACCACCGTTAAGGATGACCACAATGTAAGCAAGGCCTTTAAAGCAGCGTTGCAGAAATATAATTATGATGTCCCTCTGGACATGATCAACCCTTTAATGGGTTATGAGAAAAACGAAGCCATTACCAAAATGCTGCATCTGCATGAGGCAGACACATCAAAGATCACTGTTGATTTGGTGAACGAAATACACCGCGAATTCGTAAAGCAGATGATCCACTTTTACCAGTTTGAGCCGGGTATCGAGCCACTGCCAAATGTAGAAGAAACATTTGCAGCACTGCACAGCGCCGGAGTTCTGGTAGGTGTAAATACCGGTTTTTCAAGAGATATTGCCGAAGCAATAGTAAACCGCCTGCAATGGCGAGAAAAAGGCCTGATCGATTACCTGATTGGTTCCGACGAAGTAGAGCTGGGCCGCCCGCACCCTTTCATG
>JAFAKI010000041.1 GCA_019235595.1 Mucilaginibacter sp.
CTGTACCCAAAGTAAGGTTAAAACCCTGATCTACAAAAAGATCAATTTTAGGCAACCGGCTCTCGATATACTGATTGGCGCCTGGACAAAAACAGAAATGTACCCTGCGGTCAAAGCGTTTTATAAAATAAATGTCCTTTAAATTAGTGTACGTATTGTGTACAAACAAAATGTCCTGTTTGCTGGTAAGCAGCGGCAGTATGGATTGCAGCGAGTTGCGTGCCTGCGATTTAAAATAACTGATATCCATCCCGAAGTGTGCATACAAATCCAGGAAGCCGCCTAAACGGTAACGATAAAATTTGTTTTCCTCTTCCGTCTCCTGGTTATGTATACTGATGAGGTTGTGATTGGTATCCGTATACTTCTTTATCAGTCTGAATAATTCCTTTGATACTGAATAAGGGGCATGAGGCGTGATTGAGCAGGATTGATGTTTAAATTCCGCTAATAGTGAAATTGCTTTGTCAAAAGTCTCTTGGGCTTTGGCGGGTGAAAAACTAAATGCCTCAACAAAAGTATGATAGTAAATTTTACTATTGGCTTTTACCCCGACGCTGACATTGCTGTTTGAGATATCGCCAACAGCTACAATGCCACTGTCATACATTTGTTGGTCAGCCTTTTCGGCAGCTTTCAGTATGGTAGCATTGTCCGCATTGCGAACAGATTGTATTTCTTTAATGAAGTTGATCAGCCCGTTTCCCTGCGAGAGTTTATCTTTTAAATGGGACAATTCAAGGTGGCAATGCGTGTTGACAAAACCGGGACACAGAACCCCTTTCAAATTCTCAACATCGCTGAGCTTAACATTTGGGGGGGGCATGTCCGAAACTGCAATGATCCGGCCATGGTCATCAATGGTGACTACTCCATTCTTAATCGGATCTGTGTTAACCGGGAAAACGTAATCGGCTCTATAATTTTTCATTAAAAAATTTAAATTAACCTGTTGCTCAAAACGCTTTCCGTTTAAACATTCGTTGACCCCGATACCACACTGTTATCAGATGCAATAGCTACGAACTACTGTCCTGATCAAAAGTTTACAATTGAATGTTTATACAAAAGGCAGACTTTTTTTATTTCCGTACCTTTGCACCGTGAAAAGTACTGGAAGTAAAATTGATATCCGCAGCTTAAGCCTCGAGGCCTTATCCGAACATTTTACTCAAATGGGCGAAAAAAGTTTCAGAGCAAAGCAAGTTTTTGAATGGTTGTGGAAAAAATCATGCATTTCTTTCGACGAAATGAGCAATATTTCAAAAGAACTCAGGCAAAAACTGGATGAAAATTTTATAATCAATAAAGTAAAAATTAACAACTCTCAGTTTAGTGCGGATAAAACTATAAAAAATTCTTTTATTTTATATGATAATCATTTAATCGAAGGAGTGCTCATTCCGGCGCCTGAGCGTATGACTGCCTGCGTATCATCGCAAGTTGGTTGCAGTTTAACCTGTAAATTTTGTGCAACGGGCTATATGGAGCGGAAAAGAAATCTTAACCCAGACGAAATATACGACCAGGTGGTGCTGATAGACAAACAGGCCAAAGAAAATTATGGTTTACCCTTAACCAATATCGTGTACATGGGCATGGGCGAGCCTTTGCTCAATTATGCCAACGTCATGAAATCGGTGGAACGTATTACTGCTGAGGACGGCCTGAATATGTCACCAAAAAGGATCACCGTATCGACTGCCGGTATTGCTAAAATGATCAAAAAAATGGGTGATGACCAGGTGAAATTTAATCTTGCACTGTCATTACACGCAGCCAATGATGAGAAGCGGAACACCATTATGCCGATCAATGAGCAAAACTCATTAAAGGCTCTGGCAGATGCGTTAAAATATTATTTTGCAAAAACCAAGAACCCGGTTACCTACGAATATATAGTCTTCAACAACTTTAATGATGAATTGCAGGACGCTGCCGAATTAGCCAAATTTTGTAAGCATGTACCGTGTAAGGTCAACATCATTGAATATAACCCCATCGCATTTGCAGACTATCTTAATGCGGGGGAGGATAAAATTGAGGCCTTTGCTGCTTATTTGCGCAGCCAGGGCATTGTAACCAACGTTCGTCGCAGCCGCGGTAAGGATATTGATGCTGCTTGCGGACAGTTGGCTATAAAAGAAAAAGCAAAAGTTTCCTGATCGTCTAATTTCTGCTAAATTGATGGCATGAAATTGCAGACCGGCTATTGGGCCGATTTTGTCTCCTTATTATTCCCGGAACTCTGCCAGGCCTGCGGCGAAAGCCTGATTGCAGGCGAAAATTTGATTTGCCTTGATTGTCGTTACAACCTGCCATTTACTGATTTTCATCAGAAGCCGGACAATATGGTAGCGCAGCAGTTTTGGGGAAAGATCAAGCTGGAAGGCGCTTATGCCATGTGCTATTTTGCAAAAGGCGGCAAAATACAGCACCTGATGCATAATTTTAAATACAAAGGTGTGCAGAGGATCGGTAACCTTTTGGGCAATGTTGCCGGGGAACAATTATTGAAAAGCCCAATCTTTAAGACTGCAGATATCATTATACCAGTTCCGTTGCATAAAAGCAGGCTCCGGAAAAGAGGCTATAATCAAAGCATGTGTTTTGCAGAAGGCCTGTCAGAGAAGATGGGAATTCCCGTTGATGAAAATAATCTGGTAAGGATCAGGGCAACTGAAACGCAAACGCATCGCTCGCGTTTTTCGAGGTTTGAGAATATGCAGGAAGTATTTACCCTGACTAATCCCGAAGCATTAAGAAATAAGCACGTTTTATTAGTGGATGACGTCGTAACCACAGGCTCGACATTGGAAGCCTGCGGCATCGAATTATTGAAAGTGGAAGGAGTACAACTGAGTATCGCTACGATAGCCTGCGCTGAGTAGGACCGTTGACTTTTGTGATTAGAGGATTCCGTTGATAACTAGTCACCGGTTAACTGGTTAACCAATCTCTAATCAACTAGTCACTAATCAACTAACCTTCTGATACCTCGACAACTTATCGTATAAGCCTTTAGGATCAAATGGTTTCAGGATATAGTCATTCATGCCTGCGCGAACAATCTCGTTCACCTCGCTGTTGAGCATTGATGCTGTTAAGGCGATGATTGGCAATTGCTGGAAATAAGACTCACCCTTCGACCTGATGATCTCTGTAGCTTCCAAACCGCCCATTACCGGCATGTGTATGTCCATTAAAACCACATCATAGTCGCCTTTGCCTTCAATTTTAGCCACTGCCTCCAGTCCGTTCTCCGCAAAATCAATTGTCGCGCCCCATTTGCTTAGCACTTTGTTGATCAGTAACCTGTTGATCTGATTGTCGTCAACAACCAAAACACTTACATTTAATAGTAATTCTGTTTCCAATGTATTATTATTAGTATATGTATGTCCTTGTACTTGTCCTTTATTAAACTTCACTGTAAACCAGAAACTTGACCCCTTGCCCGGTGTACTGTCCACATTGATTTTTGACCCGTGAATTTCGACCAGCTTTTTGGTAATTGCCAAACCTAACCCGGTTCCACCATATTTTCGTGTTGTATCTGCTTCGGCTTGCTTAAACGATTCGAATATTGTTTCAATTTTGTCCGCAGCGATACCTATACCGGTATCATTAACGGCAAACCTTATAGTTGCATTGTTCTGGGTCTGTTCAATTACCTTAAGGTCGATGGTGATGCCACCTTCTTCGGTAAATTTAACAGAATTTCCCGCAAGATTCAAAAGGATCTGGCATATTCTTGTTCGGTCACCCATTACAATCTCCGGTACAGCTTCATCAATGTTCCCTTTCAGGTAAATATTCTTATCATTTACCCTGAATCTCAGCGACTTGACGATTCCCTCTATCAATTCGCGAAGATTAACTTCAGCCGACTCAAGCACGATGTTTCCTGTTTCAATTTTGGTGAGGTCGAGCACATCGTTGATCAGATTCATCAGATTTTCTGCCGAGAATTTCAAAACATCCAGGTTTTCGTCCTGCGACTCCAGGTGTTTTTCTTCCTGCAATAATCGCGACATACCGATTACGGCATTCAGCGGAGTGCGTATCTCATGGCTTAGCACCGAGATAAACATATCCTTGGCCTTGCTCAATTGCAACGCCTCTTCCTTGGCATCTATCAACTGAAACTCAGCTTGTTTTTTATCGGTGATGTCAATAACAACCTCAATGTATTTTTCGACTTCGTTTTTATCATTTAATATCACGGAATTGATCACGGATATCCATAGCGGCCTGCCATCCTTACGATAAACATGCAGATCGACCTCAAATGATTGCTTTTGCTTTGAAAGCTCGCGGGCCTGTTCAATTACCGACACATCTGTCAGCTCACCTTTCAATACGTCGCCTAAATGTTTGTTCTGAACATCTTCTAATCCATAGCCGGTTATATTTTCAAAAGCACTGCTCACCCACTCCACCATACCTTGCTTATTATTAATCACCACTCCACTGGTAGTACTGCAGGCCACTAACGACAGCATGGTGAGCCGCTCTTCGGCAAGTTTACGCTCGGTTATATCTACTACGACCCCAACCTGGTGATCGGCCTGGCCGGTTTCATTAAAGAAGGGGCTATTGTTAATATATACCCACGTTGGCATACCGCCTTTACGGTATATCTTCATTTCTACCGTATAGGGTTTATATTGCTGAAGAGATTCTGCTGCAATTTTAAACACGTCCCGATCCGTTTCGGGTCCTACCAGGATATCCCCAAACTTCTTGCCGCGCATTTCATCCAGCGAATAGCCGAAGATAATTTCCAAAGCTTCATTCATCCATATCACATTGCCTTCAGCGTCGCGTATCAGCATACCTGTTGACGATTTAGATGCGGCAAACGACAACAACTCCAAATCCTGTTCAGCTTTCTTCTTCGCAGTAATATCTGATATAATCCTGATCTGTTTGGTAACTTCTCCGTGCTCGTCCCTTAATACCGATTTCATCACCGATATCCACATCGGGCGACCGTCCTTGTGCTTTATGAAAAGTTCGATTTCATAAGGCTGATTTTCAAGTAACAGCTGGTCCAGCTGTTCGCTCGTCATCTTCTTACTCAGCTTTCCTTGCAGTACAGCGCCCAAAAACTTCGACTCGACATCTCGCAATGAGTAACCGGTGAGGGTTTCAAACCCGTCATTTACCCAAACCACTTCGTCTTTTGCGTTGCTGATCACTACGCCATTATCCACTTTACTCGCCACAAGAGATAACTGCTCCAGTTGCGAAGCAATTTCCTTTTGTTCAGTAATATCGCGGCCGCTGGTATACCATTTGTCGTGGCTGTAGGATACCGACCAGCTTACGCACCTTATTTTGCCACCTTTTGTAACCACAAGGGTCTCGATTTCAAAAGAACTTTTCTGGCTCTTGATACCTTTACGCAATACCTCAAGCGAGGCGCTTTTGCTTTCCTGTAAGAAGAAATTCCAAATAGGTTGACCGATCAATTCTTCTGGTTTATAACCTAATGTTTTGTAAACGGTATCATTGATTAGCTGAACATTAAAATCACGGTCAGTGATACAATGAATCTCACCTGAATTGTTGAATAAATTGAAAAATTCCTCGTGTTTGATGAGACTATCCTCGGCCTGTTGCTTCTCTTTGCGCAAAACCAAATGGGCCATCACTTCTGACGCAAGAATCCGCAGCGCATCGCGCTGATCATCAGTAAGCTCGCGAGGAACCTGGTCAATAACGCAAAGTGAACCCAGCCGGTAACCTTTAGGGTCGATCAGCGGGGCTCCTGCATAAAAACGAACATGGGGTTCGTTCTGTACGTATGCATTATCTCTAAAAACGTCAGATTTTAAGGTATCCTTTATTTCAAGGATATCACTCCCCATAATGGTATGATTACAAAACGCGTCGGAACGCAGTGTTTCCTCACCATCCATACCAACTTTCGACTTAAACCATTGTCTGTCAAAGTCGATAAAGGTGATAAGTGATATCGGGACCTTGCAGATATAAGCCGCAAGACGAGTAATGGCATCATACTCCTTTTCCGGCAACGTATCCAGAATGTTGTAAGATTCAAGGGCGTTTAACCGCTGATATTCAGTATCGGAAATAAATTTTTCTTGTAATGCCATTCGTAATCAGATCCCTAATCACGGTATAATGGAAAATCTTCCATTAACCGATGGACCTTTTTACGGATTTTTTTCAAAGAAGGTTCATTGTCGGGATCAATAATTACGGCATCAATTAGCTCCACAATATATTCCATTTGCTTTTCCTTCATACCACGGGTAGTGATGGCAGCGGTGCCAACCCGGATACCGGAAGTTACAAAAGGTGACTTATCGTCAAATGGAACCATGTTTTTATTTACGGTGATATCAGCAGCTACAAGCGCATTTTCAGCTGCTTTGCCGGTGATATTTTTATTGCGCAAATCGATCAGGATCAGGTGGTTGTCAGTACCACCAGAGATGATCTCATAACCTTTTGCAACAAGGGCGCGGGCCATAGCATCAGCATTCTTTTTCACCTGAACGATGTATTTCATATACTCATCGCTCAACGCCTCTTCAAAAGCAACAGCCTTGGCTGCGATGATATGCTCAAGCGGGCCACCTTGTGTACCTGGGAACACAGCCATATCCAGTATAGCTGACATCATTTTGATTTCGCCTTTTGGTGTTTTTAAGCCCCATGGGTTTTCGAAATCTTTACCCATCATGATCATACCGCCACGTGGGCCGCGCAGGGTTTTATGCGTAGTAGTACTTACAATATGACAATGTGGAAGCGGATCAGCCAGCAGACCTCTCGCAATCAAACCGGCAGGATGCGAAATATCAGCCAGCACCAATGCGCCTATTTTGTCAGCTACCTTACGGATGAACTCATAATCCCAGTCGCGCGAGTAAGCAGATGCACCGCAGATGATCAGCTTAGGTTTTTCGGCAAGGGCCACTTTTTCAAGCTGTTCGTAATCGACACGGCCGGTTTCCTTTTTTACGCCATAAAAATGCGGCTCGTATAATTTACCTGAAAAATTTACAGGAGAGCCATGAGTCAAGTGACCGCCATGAGAAAGATCGAAACCTAATATTTTATCGCCGGGTTGCAGGCAAGCCAGTAACACAGCAGCATTAGCCTGTGCACCTGAATGCGGCTGAACGTTCACCCACTCGGCATTGAACAGCTTTTTAGCCCTTTCAATTGCGATGGTCTCGATCTCATCAACTACCTGGCAACCGCCGTAATAGCGTTTACCGGGCAAGCCTTCAGCATATTTGTTGGTAGCCACAGAGCCTGCAGCTTCCATTACCTGGCGGCTTACAAAGTTTTCTGATGCGATAAGTTCAATTCCTTCTTCCTGGCGTTGCTGTTCTTCGTCCAACAGCTTAAATATCAATTTGTCTCTTTTCATGTTCTGCTTAAAAACGGCGCTAAGTTATCATTTAGATGTGAGATTTGAGATGTGAGATTTCAATTAGTGATCAGTTAACCGGTGACCAGAGATCAGTTAAGGTTAAAGGGCAGAAAAATAGCTTTCTTCTTTAACCTTTCCGCTTTCTCCTCACCTAACGGATATCCAAAAATTATTGTATCCCAAACCGATCTGGATGTTGATCAGTTCCTGCTGCAGCATTTCGAGCACTGCAAGGAAGTTATATACAAAGTGCACCTTGTTTTCTGAGTGTCCGGCAAGGGCTTTAAAGTCCATTTTTTGGTTGATGAGCAACAGTTCATTGATGGCCTTTTTCTGTTTTTCGATGGTATATGGGTACTGAACGACTGTATGTTTTACTTCTTCAGTGCGATTAGCGAAACGCCTGGTCACCTTGTCATACACCATCATCAGTTTATACAAGGTCAATTCCGATAATTCTTCGCCTGGCACTGCGGTTTTCTCAACTTGTTGTAAATCGAAAGTTATATTGCCACGTTTTTCTTGTTTCAGACGCTCTTCCTCCATCGGGCGCAGTTCTTCGCATATCAGCTTGAACTTCTTGTATTCTATCAGCTTGCGTACCAGTTCTGCTTTCGGGTCAAGTTCGCCATCCTCTTCAGCCGCATATCGTGGCAGCAGCATTTTAGCTTTAATGCGCATCAGGGTAGCCGCCACAAAAATAAATTCGCTGGCCAGCTCCATGTTTAAGTTGTTCATCTGGTGAATGTAGTTCAGAAAGTCGTCGGTTATCTTCGCAATCGGAATATCATGAATATCCAGCTCATCCCGCTCTATGAAAAAGAGGAGCAGGTCAAACGGACCTTCAAATTGCGCTAACTTTATTTCGAAACTATTATCGGTCATAAAACGACTCCAAGCCTAAACTATCAACATTACAAAGGTGTTAAAAGTTGCAGACGTAATTGTCGACTAATTATCAACTTATTCTACTTTGC
Source organism: Mucilaginibacter sp. (assembly GCA_019235595.1). Classification (GTDB taxonomy): domain Bacteria; phylum Bacteroidota; class Bacteroidia; order Sphingobacteriales; family Sphingobacteriaceae; genus Mucilaginibacter. The sequence goes on from JAFAKI010000041.1 coordinate 8,395, forward strand.
TAACATTTCGGAAGTGGAATTATTATGTTTTCCTTTATTTTAGGAATTAAATGCCTTACTTTGTAAGTTAAATTTTCTATAAGGATGTCAATGCAGGTAACCCCCGGAGATTTACTTCAAAAAATCAACTATCCATCTGATTTAAAGCAACTTACCGAAGAACAACTCGAACAGGTTTGCAACGAGCTGCGTCAATATATTATCGACGTGGTATCTGTAAATGGTGGTCATTTTGCAGCAAGTTTGGGTGTTGTTGAGTTGACCGTCGCCCTGCATTATATTTTAAATACACCTTATGATCAATTAGTGTGGGATGTGGGCCACCAGGCTTATGGACACAAGATACTAACCGGTCGCCGGGATAATTTCCATACCAATCGTGTTTACCAGGGCATCAGTGGTTTCCCGAAACGTTCCGAAAGCGAATACGATACTTTTGGTGTGGGGCACTCGTCTACCTCGGTTTCGGCTGCATTGGGTATGGCGGTAGCTTCAAGGTATAAGGGTGAAACCGACCGCCAGCATGTGGCTGTGATTGGTGATGGTGCAATGACTGCCGGTATGGCGTTTGAAGCGTTGAACCATGCAGGTATCGAGAACTCCAATATCCTGGTTATCCTGAACGACAATAATATGTCGATCGACCCCAATGTGGGCGCATTGAAGCAGTATTTAACTGACATTACTACCTCGAAACCTTACAACCGTTTCAGGGACGATATAGCGACTGTACTAACGAAGATATCTTCAATGGGACCTGATGCTTTCAAGATCGCGAAGAAGATCGAAAAAAGCATTAAGGGGACCCTTTTGAAGAAGAGCAATTTCTTTGAAGCACTGCAGTTCCGTTATTTTGGGCCGATTGATGGGCACGATGTAAAGCACCTTGTAAAAGTATTGCGCGATTTGCGCGATATACCCGGCCCAAAGCTATTGCATTGCGTTACGGTAAAAGGCAAGGGCTACGCTTTGGCCGAAAAAGATCAGACCAAATGGCACGCTCCCGGTTTGTTTGATAAAATTACCGGCGAGATTAAGAAATCAAAATCCGAAAAACCACAGCCGCCAAAATACCAGGATGTATTTGGTCATACCATCATCGAGCTTGCCGAGCAGAACCCTAAAATTATGGGCATTACGCCGGCTATGCCTTCAGGTTGCTCATTAAACCTGATGATGAAAGCCATGCCCGACCGAGCCTTTGACGTGGGTATTGCCGAACAGCACGCGGTTACGTTCTCAGCCGGATTGGCAACGCAAGGACTTATTCCTTTCTGCAACATCTACTCCAGCTTTATGCAGAGGGCTTATGATCAGGTAATACACGACGTAGCTATCCAGAAACTGAATGTGGTATTCTGCCTGGATCGTGCTGGAATTGCTGGTGCCGACGGGCCAACACACCATGGCGCTTACGACCTGGCTTATATGCGCTGCATACCAAACATGATCGTATCGGCGCCAATGAATGAGGAAGAGCTGCGCAACCTGATGTATACCGCACAGCAGGATGATATGGGGCCGTTCGTGATCCGTTATCCTCGCGGCACAGGTGTTATGCCTGATTGGCAGCGCCCATTGAAAGCTATCCCGGTAGGAAAAGGCCGTAAAATAACTGATGGAGAAGACGTAGCTATCTTGTCAATCGGTACCATAGGCAACGAAGTGGTCAAAGCATTTGCCGAATTAAACAGCGATGGCTTTTATCCTGCACATTACGATATCCGCTTTGTGAAACCGCTGGATGAACACCTGCTACACGAAGTATTCCAAAAATTCAGTAAAGTAATTACTGTTGAAGATGGCTGTATTGAAGGCGGTATGGGAAGCGCCATATTGGAATTCATGGCTGATAACAATTACTCTGCTGAAGTAGTTCGCTTAGGCATCCCTGATGAATTTATTGAACATGGCGACCAACCTGAACTCTGGTCCGAATGCGGTTACGATGCGAACGCCATTATTGAACAGGTGAAGAAAATGGGTATTAAACGCAGTGCCCACACGATAGCTTCTTAATGTGCAGATGAGTAGATATGCAGATATGCAAATGATTAAATCTGCTGATTAATTAATCAATCAAAAAATCATCTGCACATTTGCATATCTACACATTCGCTAATGTGTTCGATAGCTTGCCAAATCATTATATATCTGCCTGAACGAGCTTCTTAAACCGATGGTCAGCATCGTCGTTCGATCTTTGAACTGCGAATTCTGCTCCTGCCGGAATACTCCGCCTAATTCAATTCTCAGATTATATTTCGGATTGAGTAAGTAAGCTACTTTGCCTTGCAGATAATACATATTGGTAGTTAAGCCCTGGCCTGTGTAATTACCAAAAAATCTGGCCGGAGTAGTATACAATTGAAAGATATCTTTACCATAATTCAATCCGGCGGAATCTAAGCCATAGTGCCCGTAATCAAACTCGCCTGAGAAGTCAAAACGTTTGTAGGAGTAGTTCAGCAAGCCAACAATCTCACGGAAATTTGCCCCCCACGGATGGGCCAGCGGCTCACTATTTTCAGAGTAGTTTTCTATAGATGATCTGGCTGAATAGGTGTATGGCTTAGCATTATTGCTTTCGAGCAGGTAGTTCAGATTCTTAACACCAAACAGGTTTGCTCCACGGATACCTAATTGCCAACCGTATTTGTTAACCGATGCGCCATCGCTTGAGAAAAAGTCTTTCGATACAAACTCATTTAATGCGAATTGACCGTAAGCAGTAATGCCATCTGTCAATTTATATTTGGCTGTCAAACCAAGCAGGGACTTATCGGGGTCGGCGCTTGAATTGTTAACCGGTTTCAGGAATATGATCGGGTTGATGTAGTTGAAATCAAAAGGTCGCTTTGCACCATTATCATCCGTAAAAAACCCCATGATGTTCTCAAAGAAGCCAACAGAGAATCGGTTACTCACATCCCAGTCCAGGTAATGAAATACCCCGAATTTATGCCTGTCGGCGCCATACTGCGAGGTAAATGCGGGGTCATTCATATCCGTCCACATCACCATATAGCGAACATTCCCTAAAGTACCAGTCAGCTTTAGAAATGGGTAGGGGGACGCATAGTCAGATAACAGCATCGACCTATAACCGTCCCCAATAAAAGTTTTGTCGCGTCCGGCCGAAATATTCAGATATTTTATCGGTGTATAGGAGACGACCGCCGTTATATACGACCATGAATAGCCGTTATCGCTATAAGTTTTAGCGTAAGCTTGCCCCGGAACAATACCAACTTGTTTTATATAGGTCGACAGATATTCAGGCACAACCGCATTGTTCAGATAACCCGAAACGTTATACTGAAACTTATCGCTAATTGTACCCCCCAATTGCAGGCCTATAGCACTGGTGTAAGTATTGAGCTTTCCTGAGAAATCTCTACCAACGCCAA
>JAFAKI010000174.1 GCA_019235595.1 Mucilaginibacter sp.
GGACCCACGGGTACTGGAAGCGATGGTGCCTTATTTTACCCAGAAATTTGGTAATGCCGCGAGCCGCAATCATGCGTTTGGATGGGTGGCAGAAGAAGCTGTTGATTACGCACGTGAACAAGTAGCCAAAATTATTGGTGCCACTGAAAAAGAAATCATCTTTACTTCAGGGGCTACCGAAGCCGATAACCTGGCTATAAAAGGTGTGTTTGAAATGTACCAGGACAAAGGTAGCCACATTATTACTGCGGTTACCGAGCACAAAGCAGTACTGGATACCTGTAAGCACATTGAGAAGCTAGGTGGTAAGGTTACTTATTTGCCGGTTAAGGAAGATGGCATGATCGACCTGAACGAGTTGGAAGCTGCTATGACTAAAGAAACCATCCTGGTTTCAATCATGTATGGCAACAACGAGATCGGCGTGATCCAGCCTATAAAAGAGATTGCGGCTATAGCACACAAATACGGCGCACTGTTTATGACAGACGCTACCCAGGCTGTTGGTAAAATTCCGGTTGATGTAAATGCTGACGGAATTGACCTTTTGGCCTTTAGTGCACATAAAATGTATGGTCCTAAAGGTGTGGGCGCATTATACGTTCGTCGTAAAGGACCACGTGTAAAAGTTACCGCACAAATGGACGGTGGTGGTCACGAGCGCGGTATGCGTTCGGGCACATTGAATGTTCCGGGTATTGTAGGCTTTGGTAAAGCTTGCGAACTGTGCATGCAGGAAATGGAAAGCGAAGCAAAACGTTTATCAACTATGCGCGATAGACTTCAAAAATCGCTTTTGGAACTGGAAGAAAGCTATGTGAACGGTAATGTTGATCACCGCTTGCCACATGTAGCCAATATATCATTCAAATACGTTGAAGGTGAAGGTTTGATGATGGCGATGAAAGACCTGGCAGTTTCTTCAGGTTCTGCCTGTACATCAGCTTCGCTTGAACCATCCTATGTATTGAAGAGTTTAGGTTTATCTGATGATTTAGCGCATTCATCTATCCGCTTCGGTTTGGGACGTTTCACTACCGACGAAGAAGTGGATTATGCGATCGAGGTAACTAAAAAATCGGTTACCCACCTGCGCGAACTTTCACCACTATGGGAAATGTTCAAAGAAGGTATCGACCTTAACTCAATTGAGTGGGCAGAACACTGAGAAATATCGAATATCGAATGTAAAATTTCGAATTTCGATCGGATATAGTATTTAGAAATTAGAGTTTAGAATTTAAAAAATATAAAGCTATGGCTTATTCAGATAAAGTAATTGATCACTATACCAATCCACGCAACGTTGGTACTTTGGACAAAAGCAGCAGCAAGGTTGGTACCGGTTTGGTTGGTGCGCCTGAGTGCGGCGACGTTATGCGCCTGCAGATTCAGGTTGATGATAACAACATCATCACTGATGCTAAATTTAAAACATTTGGCTGTGGTTCGGCTATTGCCTCTTCATCACTGGCAACCGAGTGGCTTAAGGGCAAAACCATCGACGATGCGATGAAAATTGACAACATGGACATCGTTGAAGAATTGGCTTTACCACCGGTAAAGATTCACTGCTCGGTATTGGCTGAAGATGCGATCAAAGCAGCGATCAACGACTACCGCGTAAAAAATGGCTTAGAAGCTATTGAAAGCGTAAAGACACATCATTAATAGAACCAGGAACCAAGAGTCAAGAACCAGGAAATGTCTGGCTTGAATAGTCTTGACTCTTGTATCCTGATTCTTGACTCTATAAAAAATGGTAACAGTAACAGATAAGGCGAAAAGTAAGATAGATCACCTGATGCAGGATGCGAACCTGGATGGTTCTTATTTCCTGCGCGTATCGGTGCAGGGGGGCGGGTGTTCTGGCTTATCTTACAACCTCGATTTTGATAACGAAATAAAAAAGGGCGACCAGTTTTTTGAAGACAAAGGCATTCGTTTGGCTTTGGATATGAAGTCGTTCCTATACCTTGCCGGCACCGAGCTTGACTTTACAGACGGGCTGAATGGCAAGGGTTTTAACTTTCACAACCCTAATGCAACCCGTACCTGCGGTTGTGGTGAGAGTTTCTCTGTTTAAGTTAAAACGTATAAAATTAAGAAGACTCCAGATTGGGGTCTTTTTTGTTTTGTGCCAATATGACAAATTGTATATTTACCGTCATATGAAACAAAAAGCCTTATCTTTCAAAATCTTCGCAATATTGTTCTTTCTATTAAATGCAGTAACAGTATTTGCGCAAAATAAAATAAGAACCGTTGAAGAACTAACATCTGATACTTCTGGTTGGGACTCATTCAAAGAGAATTTAAAAATCGCGAGGAATAAGATCGAAATATTGCCGGTTGATCGCGCAAAGGCTAAGTTAGCGTTGTACAATACCCAAGTAACAACACATTCTATTATGGGTGCTGTTATTTATTTTACCGGTGGAATATTGGTCGACAATGGTTGGATACGAATTTTGGGGTCTGGCAATGAAAAACTTACAAGGTCTTTACCTGATTGGAACAAAGGAAAGACATTTAATGAATTAGGCGAACAACCAAAATTTTTATTGGTTGCTGATGATGTTATAGGCGGTTTTTTTGCTATCAATGGCGGTGCGTTAGGCGGTGAAGTAGGTAAAGTATATTATTTGGCACCTGATGATCTGAAATGGGAATCGTTGCATATAGGGTACACTGATTTTATTAATCTCTGCCTAGTTGGCAATATGGACCAATTTTACAGTGGACTAAGATGGAAAGGTTGGGAAAACGATTTAAAGAATGCAAGCGGAAATAATGGATTTTATATATATCCATACCCATGGACTAAAGAAGGGAAAGACATTGAAAAAGACACGAAGAAAATTGTACCGATTCAGGAATTGTATGATTTTGAAACTAATGAAATTAAACAAACGACGAAATAACCTTCAATACAGGGGTTTATAAGCAATTGATGTTATCGCATAATCATTTTTATTATCCGTGTAATCATACTATATTTATTCTTTGAAATCAATCAATTTCTAACCTGATTAGTATTTAATGAATTCTGTAGCTGAGCGATCGACTGTTCCGAGTCTTATACGCAACGTTGTTGCCAATATCCATCCCGACACCCATACTTTTATGACCCACAAAGTAAAGGATGAGTGGGTAAGTATATCCTATCGCGAAACCCTTGAAAAAGCAGATGCCATATCTGCCTGGTTTTTGGATATGGGCGTAATGAAAGGTGACAGGTTGGCTCTCATCATTGAAAATGGGCCAGATTATGTGTATTATGATCAGGCGCTGCAACAAATCGGCGCAGTAAACACCTCGATATACCCAACCCTTTCGGAAAGCGAAATCGAGTACATTCTAAATGACTCCGGCGCAAAAACCATCATTGCAGGGAACCCTTTTTTGTTTCGGAAAGTCATTAGGGTGGCAAACAATTGCCCTGACCTTATTCGTATCATTCCCGCGTTTGACGACTACGAAAAATATACCGAAAAACTCAACCTTAACGCCGGAGTTATCGGCTTTCATGAAGTAATAGAGGAAGGCAGGCATATAGTAGAGCAATATCGCCACGCTATTAAAGGCGCAAGAGAGGCTATTTTGCCATCCGATCTGTCCTGCCTTATCTATACATCGGGCACTACAGGTATTCCGAAAGGCGTTATGCTTACGCATCACAATTTGACGGAAAACGTCCGGGCAAGTCTTGAACAGATACAGGTACTGGAAAAATCAGATATCTTCCTATCATTCCTGCCATTATCACACGTTTTTGAACGAACCGGCACTTACCATATTTGCCTTAGCGAGGGCTGTACCATTGCGTTTGCACAAAGCCTGGAATTGTTAGCCAAAAACATGGCTGAAGTACGGCCAACTATTATGTGTTGCGTTCCCCGATTATTGGAGCGCATTCACGACAAAGCTATGAAAAATGGCTTGGCTGCGGGTGGTACGAAAACTAAAATTTTCCTGTGGGCACTCGAAATTGGCAAAAAATTTAGGCTGGTGCATGAGGAAGGTAAAAAGCCAGGATTCTTACTCCGCAATCAGCATAAAATTGCCGAGAAGCTGGTATTCAGCAAGATAAAAGAGAAAACAGGCGGGCGGCTGAAATTCCTTATCTCAGGAGGTGGCGCATTACCAAAAAACATTGGCGAGTTTTTCGGCGACCTGGGAATTAAAGTATTGGAAGGCTTTGGTTTGACAGAAACCTCGCCTGTAATGGCTGTTACCGAAAATGAGCGCGTGATTTACGGAACCGTAGGGCGCATCATTCCACGTATCGAAGTGGCTATACAAAATGTCGACACCAAAGAAATCTATACCATTCAAACGCATCATACATTTAAGGAAAATTTCCAATCGGAAGAAGGCGAGATCATCGTTCGCGGGCATTGTGTAATG
>JAFAKI010000403.1 GCA_019235595.1 Mucilaginibacter sp.
TTAAAGCTATACTTTTCGGGTGCAGATATGAATGCTGAAGAGCCGGTAGTACAGAAATATACCGGGATTATGCCCGCCGCTTCTCCTGTTACCCGGTTTAGCGCAATACACGACTTTAAGAATTATCAGTACTGATGAGTTTAAAATTCACAGTTACGATTATTTGTCTATGTATTTTGGGTGTAGATCTGTACTCCCAAATTCCCAACCGGCCATTCCCGCAGCATGTAACTTATGCTAAAGGCAGCATCAAACCGAACCATATTTCGCAGGACCGGTTGGATAAACTGACGCTGAACTTCTATGAGCAATGGAAGAAACGTTATATCAGGCCGGGTTGCCGTCCTGGTGAATATTTTGTTTGGTTTGAACGAAAAGGCGACAAGCAGTGCGTATCCGAAGGCCAGGGTTATGGTATGATCATTACTGTTTTAATGGCCGGTGCTGACCAGTCGGCAAAGGCTACTTATGATGGGCTTTATCAATATTATAAAAACCATCCCGCCGATCATCGCGACCTGATGGCCTGGGCCCAAACAAAAAATTGCCGTGACCTTGACAAAAGTACAGCCACGGATGGCGATATGGACATTGCCTATTCGCTTTTACTGGCCAATAAACAATGGGGAAGCAAGGGTAAGATCAATTACCTGGAGGAAGCCCGAAAGATGATTGCGGCGATAATGCAGCATGAGATAAACCCGCATACATATTCTGTTTTATTAAGCGATGCGATTGAGTACGACAGCAAGGATTACTATGATACCCGCGCATCAGATTTTATGCCGTCAAACTTCAAAGCTTTTGAAAATGCCACTAAGGATGTAAGATGGGAAAAAGCGATCGATAATAATTACAAGCTGTTCGGTTATATACAAGAAACTTACAGCCCTGATGCCGGATTAGTTCCCGACTTTATTAGACATATCAACAAAAAAGCTGTGCCTGCCCAGGCTAATTATCTGGAATCATCCTATGATGGCTATTATAACTACAATGCCTGCCGTGTCCCCTGGCGCATTGCAACGGATTACCTGCTCACCGGCGACAAGCGTGCCAAAGCGTTCAATGACAAAATCAACCGCTGGGTCCGCGAAACCACTCAAAATAAACCGGATAATTTATCAGCTGGCTATACCCTTGCCGGTAACGATATTAAGCACCGATATTTTGAGGCTTTGAGTTTTATCGGCCCATTTGCAGTTTCGGCAATGGTCGACAAAAAGAACCAGCGATGGCTAAACGATGTATGGGATTACCTTGTTGATTTTAAGCTGAAGGATTACGATTACTACGATAATAGTATCAAACTATTGAACATGATTATCCTGTCGGGGAATTTTTGGCAATAAGCCATGGCTAAATGGGTGTTAATTTATAAATAGGCTGTTCCAAAAATATAAGACGATATATGATTACAACGAAATGTTTTTTATATTTACTAAACATTCATTATGAAATACCTTTATCACATTCTTTTGTTTGCTTCAATTATTTTATTTGGATGTAGTAAAGAGAAAACTCAACCCCAACCTCCTCCCCCTCCCAAACCGGTACTGCCCAACTATAAAATGGAAATAGTTAAAGGCGCTAACCAAACCGATAGCATCGGTCATACCCTTAAGGACAGTATTATCATTCGTGTCACCAATAATGGCCAACTGTTAAACAAAGGCTATTTAAGATTCACAGGTTCGGGATGTGATGTTAATGCCACTACTGAAGTAGCTATTTATGCCGGGCGTGGTTTTTTTAGGTGGCAATTAAGTGGTGTCGTAGGCAGTCAACAATTAAAAGTGGTATTTCTGGATTCTGCGCGTGTATCCCGCGATTCTTTAACAGTCACTGCAAACGCCGCCATGCCGCTTCACGGATGGCAGCCATCCCCTTGCATGGTCCCCTACCAGGGTGTAAAAACCCTTTGTAAGTTGACAACAGGGAAGCTCTTTGCACTTTTTTTCAATTCTGATTTTCTCTTCACGTCGGATGACAATGGCATTAACTGGCATAAACTCCCTGAAATAGACGGACATTATAAGATCATAAATATCGTTACGACTCCTAATGACGGGCTATTTATGTGTACACAAGGTAACGGTGTCTTGTACTCGTCCGATGCAGGAAAAACCTGGGTATCGCGCAACAATGGAATTGCTTATTTTACAGAGGCCGACGGCATTTTTGCCACCACATTAGGTAAAATAATCGTCAGGGTATCCCCAGATGGTAAGGTTTATACAACCAAAGATAATGGCTTGAATTGGAGCATTTCACATTTGGGCCTTTTTGAGCAGCCGAATGGCAATGAATATATGCTCGATAACTTTAATATGATCGATAACTTTAGCACCCTACGGATGTCGAGCGACGGAGGGACGACCTGGAATTATGTCAGGGTGTTTCCGGTCACAACGGGGGTCAGTTTGTTGTTTATTGATAGCAAAGGGTATATATATGCTTCTGAAGGCACCAATTACAGCAATATGCAGCTTTACCGTTCTACTGATAATGGCATTACTTTTACACCTGTCTATTCAGCTACCTATGTCCAAGGTACCCCTCTTGGAATTGCACAGATGAGCGAACAGAATGGCATCTACTATTTTTATGCATATGGAAGCGGTTTAATCAAGACAACCGATTTCAAAACATATACTAGCATTTCGCCAGCGTTTACCGAACAATCACGTAGCTATATTTTAAACAAGAACAATCAACTGATAATAGGGCTTTATTATGGAAGTATCTATTATTATTTACCATAAAGAGTTTTTTTACAGAACACATTAGTTCCATAAATTCATCACCACTAACAAATTGACACCTATAGCATTTAAAAACTGCTTTTAAATGCTCTATAGGATTTTATATGCGGTTTCTAATCCGCTTGTTAATGCTGCTTCAACAGTACCCATTGCTACACCTTCATATAAATATTCACCTGCGAAATAGATGGTGTGATCTATCGGGGTATTCAATATTTTCCTTGCCTCTACCGATTCTACCATATCGTAAGCATAAGAGCCCAGGGTAAATGGATCAGTTGTCCAATTAGCTACATGCCATGCCGCTAAATTGCTTCGCAATGCCTCTGTGTCTAATTTGAACATATTAGCTAACGACTGCAGGGCCTGCTGCAAAAACTCTTCATCGGTTTGGTTCTTTTTTCGCTCTGCGGGCAACCCGCCCAACCAACCGGTAAATAATGTTGAATGCTCCGGATGCTGCGACCACCAGGTTGGGATTTCCTCATTTGAAAGAATAAAGATCATATCTTTTAAACTCACGCCGGTCTGCGCTTCATCCTTCCAAAATGCGGTTTTGAATTGCAGCAATATTTTCACAATCGACCCAAAACCAATTTGTTGCATAGCCTCTCTGTAACTAGCTATGGATGGGCTGATCTGAATGGCTGCTTTTTCACCCGTATCTGCACGTAACACTCCCAATGGCAAAGCAATAATCAACTGAGCTGCCTTAAAACTCCTTTGATCAGCGGTGATCACCTCTACTCGTCCGTGCGTCCAGTGAATATTTTTTGCGATGGCACTCAAATAGATTTCCGCTCCGTTTTTTTCGATCTGTTTTACCAGGTAATCGATCATCGGCCCATAGCCGCCAACTACCCTGTGCTGGGTATCTTCCTCTTCACTCTGCCATTCCTTCCGCAAGGCAAAAGCGCTGGCCTTAAATGGATCGGCTGTATCATATCCTGTCACAAACTTTACTACTGATTTTCTTAAATCCGCAAACCGCTCTTCGCCGAATTCAGTCTGCAGAAAGTCGCCTATATTGGTATCCTGTTCCAATTCTGCTAGCTTTTTCAGCAAAAGTGCCCAATCGTCCATTTGCTGATATCCATGGGAGAATTTGCCGTCTCCGTAATACCACATTTCGCCCGGTAAAGGTATAGCCTTCATTCCTGCTTCGTGAAGCAATTGTAGCGTAACAGGCAAATCACCGTGGATAAACTCAGCGCCTAGTTCAGTATGCATGTCGTCGTTCAAAGTATGTATTCTTCCCCCTACGCGGTCGCGTGCTTCGAGTATCGTAACCTGTTTACCAGCTTTTGATAGCTCATAAGCCGCCATTAAACCCGCCGCACCAGCTCCAATAATAATCACATCTGTGTTTTTCATAATCGATGATGCAAAATACACACGATTTAAGGATTAACAGGATTTTTGAAGAAAATTGATAAATTTTGAAAGTTGCTAATTCCCTTCTGGATGACGCACTTTGAGGCTATTTCCTACGCGCATTATTTTTTAAAACGATAACAGGCAAATGCTGATCCCACTGGGGGCTAAAACCCTTTTGATTCAACAGGCCGCGCCCATGTGTTGAAAAGTTACCTAAAATGATGTCCAGGTTACCATCCTGATCAACATCCCCTACTTCCATAGTCAGCCAGCGACCATATTGGTCAATTGGTATTTCGTGGGCTGTAAACTGGTTGGGTTTGGTTTGCTCAAGATAAGTAAAGCCAGCAGCGGGGTGGTATTTAAAGTCAGCGAAAAATGCTATGGTTGCAATATCCAGATCGCCGTCATGATCAAAATCTGCAGCAATGGCTTTGGTACATCCGTCGACATGATAAAAATAGGTTTGCTTAAATTTCCAATCCCCCTGGTTGGTGAAAATATATACGCCATGATATGGCTTTAACACTTTTGAGTAGTCGCTGTTATCACCACAGGTATACAATATATCAGGCTTACCGTCATGATTAAAATCAACCAGTTGGAAACTACTTGAACCGTAAACCGCCGGGAAATGCAGCAGGTTTTTGGTAATAAATCCCCCTTTGTGATCATTCAGGAACATCCATATACCCTCGTCGGCCTGCGCGAATAAGCACATTACATCGGGCCAACCATCGTTGTCAAAATCACCGGTTATTAGTTGTTCGCCACCGGGCACGCCTCTGATTACCGTTTTCTTAAATGAGTGGTCAGGTTGTTGCTGCAATAAAAATAGTCCGCCACGCTCATGACCAAATCCACAAACCACATAATCCATCAAACCGTCTTTATTAAAATCGGCAGCAACCGTCTGCACAGACCGGGGAAGACTATCGGTAAATACTTTTTGCGTTTTATTCTTTCCATCGAGACTGATTTGAACAACTTTGCCTCTCTCAATATCCAGCGGTGGCAGCATACCGATGCAGGTCAATATAGCATTATTGGTGTGCTCCGGAAAAATAACGCCGGTAACCGAGGATGGCATTTTTTGGATCAGCTTCGATTTCAGGTTTTTATCCCATTGATAAAAGTTACCCACAGCATCACCGCTATAAAACTGGTGGTTGTTTGCATTATAAGCTGAAAGCGTTGTCATGGCAATCGGCGATTTCGGATCGACTTCCGGCTTAATCAAACTAAAAATCGACCAATCTTTTAACGCTGGAGTCGCTGGTTTAGGGATAACGAGGTTGACCGGCGCCGTATTTTGATAATAGGACACAATCTTTTGCCACTCCACAATATTTAATACCGACTTTCTATCGGTAAAATATTGGCCCATGTAATTATTCACATACAGCCGTTTTGCCATAGCCGGCAGAACACCCTTCACCCAACTTGCACTATCGATTAAGGCGGCGTCGGGTAATTGGTGGCAGCTAACGCAGTACTTTTTTGCGAGTTCTTTGCCATCAGCTATGTCCCGTTTCAATCTGCTTTCAGGCGTGTTATCGTTGCAGCTATAGGTAGCAAAAATAGCTCCGATGGCCACTAGCGCTATCAGAAAACAAAGTTGATTAGAAGTTAGCCTGCCTTTTGTGAGCATTTGGTTTAAGTGCTTATGATGATTACCCCACTATTGCCCACGCACAATGATATTGCATAAACGGGGCTTCTCTTTTCCTGTTTTGACTATTGATTGTAATAATTCTGATACCTAAAAATATAGTAGATAGAGAATTGCTGATTACTACGCATCCATCTATTCCCCCTTAAACACCATACGACAAAATGCCCTTGTGTAGTTGCTTACTCAACCAATGCGCTATTTATTTCTTGATATTCATTCTGCTCTCAAAACAATGCTTTTCGTTTAATAAAACTCAATTCATTAGACATACAACCAGAATATGTAGATGAACTGCTGATTTTAACAGATGAGTTTCATCTAATTTTTTCTGCATAAAAAAACGTGTATACAGTTGCCCATATACACGTTGTCGTATCAGGATTAAATACCTTACTTTTTATTGTGATTTTCTAGAACTATCAATGGCAGTTTCACATTCCAGAATGGTTTTAGGTTGGGATCTATCGCCATTCCAATGGCAAAATTCCCTAAAATAATATCAGGCCTGCCGTTTGGTTTGCTGAGTGTATCCATGCTCATCCAACGGCCATACCTGTTTACAGGTATAGCATGAGGTTTGAAGCTCATAGCCTTGTCTTGTTCAAAATAAATAAAACCCTCGTTCGGCTTATTTTTCAAATCAGCAAAGAGCGCGGTTGTAGCAATATCGATATCGCCGTCGCCATCAAAATCGGTTGCTATAGCTTTTGTACAGCCATTTATCGGATAAAAATAGCTTTGTTTAAAATTCCAATTGCCCTGGTTGGTAAAAATGTATAAACCGTGGTATGGTTTAAAAATCCGCGAATCGTGGAAGTTATAACCACAGGTATAAACCAGATCAAGTTTACCATCATGATTCATATCAACCAACTGAAAACTGGTTGACCCATAAACCGGTGGGAAGCGCAGCAGGTTTCTCGATGTGAAACCACCTTTCTGGTCATTTAAAAACAACCATAAACCCTCGTCGCCTGAGCCAAACAATACCATTAAATCGGGCCATCCGTCATTATTAAAATCGCCAACACGTGCTTGAACGGCACCGGTTTTATCAATAATTGTACTTTGAGCAAAAGAATGATCAGCTTTTTGAGTCAATAAATAAACTGCGCCCTTTTTCTTTCCTTGCGCACAAATAACCCAGTCGGCTTGGCCATCTTTGTTAAAATCGCCTGCAACACTTTGTACTGGTCTCGAAAGTTCACTTGCTATTACTGTAGGGACTGTAATTTCTGTTTTTTCATTCAGGCGAACTTTTACCAATTTACCGTTAGGAAAATCCATTGGTTTATACTCTCCTACGCTGGAAACAATAGCAGCGTCAACTCCATTCTCGTCCTTAATGAAATTTACATCTACACCAGGTGACGGTAGCTGAGCAACACTGCGCGAATTAAGATTGCTATCCCACTCATTGAGTTTGGCGGTCGATAAGTCGCTACTGTATATCTTATGGGTGGATTGATTTACTGCAATTAGAGAGGTATAAGCAGTATTCTGACCTTCTGCCGGCTTACGTAAGGTAAAACCCGCCCAATCATTTATCAATGGAGTTGGTGGTGTTGCAGCAGGTAAAGATGCCGGCGCTACTTTCTGATAATACCCCTGGATAATATTCCAATTGTCTAATGACACCCCACCTGTATCCGTTGGTTTTTTAAAATAAGCCGTTCCATAAACTGAAACTTTTACGTAATTGGCCATTCCTGGCAGTGTATGGAATTTCCATACATCTTTATTCAAAGCATCTGCCGGTACTTCAGCGTGGCATTTTGTGCAATACATGGCCACTAGTTTCTTGCCGTCAGCTATTGTATCACCAGTAGGCTTAAATGTATCTTCTGAAGACTTTTGATTATTTGCACAACCATTAAATAATATTGTTCCCGAAATCAGAAAAACGAACAGTAGCAGATATATTGTATAAAGTCCGGTTTTAGTTAGTCTCATAATTTTTATAAAAGTCTTATTTAGTCAGTTTTAGTTTTTGCCAGATGTATTCGCCTACTTTCTTGCCCTGCTCTGCTCCCATCATCGAGCTGTTTTTGTAATGTATCCCTCCGTAAAAACGGCTCATCGCCGTTTCTTCAGCGGCTTTATTGAACGAATCAAAATGCCTTTGCAATCCGATGTATTTCCGGTCGCTGGTATCCTGGAAGGCATAGTTGTCCCCAAACTCATGGGTCAGTACCGTGGCTGATGCCGCACTGATCGTGCTATGCCCTGCCGTGTATTCCGGGAAAGGCGGCGTTTGCAGCAGCGGCAGCCAGTTATGGTCGATCTTCTCATTGATCACCGATACCGGCCGCTCGTAAGCAAATTTGTATTTCACCTGCCAGCAGGTAATAAACGATTCAAATAAAGCAACCGAAGTCAGCGCATAGGCCTGTGCCGTCTTCACCGCATCGGCATGGCTTTGTTTGCAGGCTATAGAGGTGATACCTATCCAGTGCCCTCCCGGGGTGATCTTCTTATCGGCAAACATCATGTGGCCGTTGTGTACCACTACAAAAGGGTTATCATCCCAGTAGCTGGCGATGGTCTTCTGTTCTTTGGTCAGTGCCTTGTTTTGTTCATACACTTCCAAAGCCTGTTTAAAAAAAGCACTGTTCTTGTCGTCACTATAAGCTGGTGGTGCTGGTGGAGGGAACATTCCCGAGGAGTCGATCAGCAGCGGGTGCATCGTTCCCCAGCAGTATTCTACCCCATCCATATAATCCGGTGGGGTCGGCCGCCATTTGCCCGGGTCCGAGCTGCCCAAATATTTCGGTTTACCGCGGGTTTGCGGATACTGGTCTACACTGGCCCTTTTCAGGATCATCTGCCCCACTTTTTCACCAAACGCTACCGAGCGGTTATAGGTCTCTTCATCCAGGTTATCCTTAAACCGCGCATATACCTTATCCTCGTACTTTTTCAGGGTATCTACCGAAAAGGTTACTTTATGGGCCACGGTAAAGAAGGCTTTGGTGGCTGCCAAAGTATAGTTATATTTCTTGCCTGCCTCCGGTTCCGGGGCTGGGCCAAAGCCTTTGAGCTGACTGGTGATCGAATTGTATTTCGGATCAGCATAGCGGATAGCTTCGTAAGCCGCCAGCGAAGTATACCCGTAAATACGGCTGGCCACCGGCGGGGTGAACACATCATATATGATCACGTTCGTCAGCTGATCTTCGTTCTCATGCAGCACTGCGGCATCGTCGATGGGGCCAGACGATTTTTGTTTACAGGAAGACGCCAATACCACCAAAGCGGCGCAAGCAAATAATATTTTTAGGGATCTCATAATCAATTTTATTTCATTGGAATATTTCTGGTATGCCCAAAGTTGTCGGTAATAGTAACCGAAGACATCATGTCATCGAGATTTATGAATCGGCCCGACTGTGACAAAAATGAATCGCCATAATAGAACTCCTGCTTACCAATTTTTCCGTTTTTATAGGTAATGGTAGCAAACATATCCATAGGCTGCAGCTTAACCAGGTGAACATTTCGTTTAAGCTCGAATATCTTCATTACATCCCTGTTCTGGCTTGCTGCTAACAAATAATTTCCATGGGCACCCGCCACTTTAGCGAGAGCCTTGCCATTGCCAGGAATGTAGATACCCGACTGTAATATGCTCAATGGTGTAAAGTTGCCCTTACCATCGCCCTTCAGCATCAATCCGTTAAATGCATCGTAGCGTCCGGTTGTAAGTTCTGTTCCGTAATCATTCTCATTTATTACAACATCAAGGTTACCATCATCATCAAAATCATCTACGGTCATGCCACAAAGCTGTGAAATTTGTGCCTGGAGAGGCAGGGGAGTCATCGTGAACTTCCCGTTTCCATTATTGTGCAGGTAAACGGATTGTAAAGTGTTTGCCTTCAGCCGCAACGCTCCTTTTCGCATTTCCGGAGTTAATACTTCGTCCATAGTTGCCGTGGCAAACGACTTGTAGTTTTGGAATTTCACGCGCATACCTATCATCTGTTTCACAATATCGTCTCGTGTATGTACCGGAAATTCCTTCATCTTTCCATCCTGATCCTTTAGGAATACCGAAGGGAAGGCATCGTAGCTGCCATTATTATCAAAATCCTTTGCCGTTATATAAACCGGGTATTGATCGCTCGCTTTAAAGAAAGTATTTAGGCCTGTGTTACCAACTATATAGTCAATTCTACCGTTGTGCTCGAAATCGCCCGCAACGATGGTATTCCACCATCCCAACTTGTCGCCGATACCCGTATTGGCCGTCACATTTTTGAATACACCATGATCATTTTTCAGGAACATCACTGGCATCCATTCACCAACAGCTACTAAATCCGGCCAACCGTCATTGTCGAAATCTGTAAAAACAGCATCACAGACAAGACCGGCATCTTTAAGGTCTTTAGCAACCGATGAGGTAACGTCGGTAAACATTACATGCCCATCTTTACTGTCATTTCTGAAGATGAAGCTTGAAACAGGTTTCGGATAATTCCATGGATCAACCCGACCCGACACAAACAGATCGAGCTTGCCATCCTTATTGTAATCTACCGCGCGAACGCATAACTTACTGGTGTAATTCTTTGGCAAAGCATCTGTTGCTTCTGTAAAGTTTCCTTTGCCATCATTAATATATAGCCTGTCCTGGTAATAAGGAGAGCCGGGCTGATTGGCGTAGCCGCCACTTGCTACATACAGGTCAAGTTTACCATCACCATTTGCATCAAAAAGTAATAGACCTTCATCTTTAAACCGCTCGTCTGGTTTCGCGGGGGTTGATAGCAAGTTACGTTGTATGAATTTTCCATCCGCCTGCTGCAAAAATAACTGCGATGGATATTTAGAAGTTCCTCCAACTATAATGTCATCTAGCCCGTTGCCATCCACATCGCCGACAGCTAATCCCGGAGAATACTCTGAAAGTTTATGCGGCAGCAGTTTCTGGACATTGAAGTCAATATAATCAACATCCTGGTGCTTATAGTTTACACCCAGCATCTTTGTCACTTCGCGGAACAGGGACTGTTTATCAATTTCCGGTTGTTTAAATGAATAAGGGTCACGGGCATTGGCTATATCCGCTTTTAATACCTGATCGGCTTTTACATGCTGAAGTGTTTGCTTCTTACCATTCTGCCAGCGTATTACCACTGAATCAAGCGTGGTAACTTTTCCAAGGCCGAAATGCGCCATATTTTGAATGGTGGACAAATACCCTCTGTATGGCGTATTCTCATACACCTGGTGTTTGCCATGATCATAATAAATGTCGGCCCATGCACCGATCCCATTTACGTTCTGAGCATCGCCTTTAAATGTAATGTGCAAATAGTGGCTATTGTTAGGATCTTTTTCTCGCAGGGTATTTTTGTAGATCATAGCCTCGTCATCAATATTATTAATGATCACGTCCATGTCACCGTCATTATCCAGGTCGGCATATACAGCGCCATTAGAAAATGTAGGGATATTGAAGCCCCAGCTATCTGTTACATCATCAAACTGCAGCTTACCATTATTTCTGAATGCGAAATTGGGGATCTTAACAATTGGTATCTGATCAAGTATCTGCTTTTTTGTCGCGATAAAGTAAGATTGCGCCCTGAAATTCATAAAGTCGTGATCCGTCACATCTCGGGGGTAGCCATTTGTAATGATCAGATCCCTGTAGCCGTCATTGTCAAAATCGGTCAACATCGGCCCCCAACTCCAGTCCGTTTGCGACACATTAGCCAGGAAAGCTATTTCACTAAAAGCAGGGGCGCCAATGCTATCATTTTGGCCGACCCGCGGACCCTGGTTTAGTTGCAAGGTATTCCGGGGGTATTGATACTGATGCCCGTAATAGTCAAAGTTTTGAAATTGCTGATAGTTATCGGGACTCATGAACATCTTTTTCCGGTAATTGTCCGGAGGGTTCATATCCAGTTCAAACACATCCGCAAGGCCGTCATTGTTAATGTCTTCTATATCCTGCCCCATCGCACTGGTCGATGTATGCTTAAAATATTCTTTGGATTTATCAGTGAAGGTACCGTCGTGATTATTGATATAAAGTATGTTATCGGGCAAAAAGTCATTTGTTACATAAATATCCTTCCAGCCGTCGCGGTTAATATCAATAGTTGTCGCAGCGTGTCCAAACCCCTCTATTTTTATCCCGGCCTGCATAGAAACATCATGAAACACAGGGTGCTTTAACACCGGATCCCAATCATTCCGATATAATCTTCCGGTACTTCTGGCTGTCCCATCTTTAACAATAGGTTTAAAAAGACTGGTATTGTCTGTGGGATCAACCTCATTTACGGTGAGATACATATCCAGATCACCATCATTATCATAATCAAAAAATGAAGCCATAGTGGAGTAGACAGCTATATCTAAGCCATACTCTTTGGCCATTTCCTTAAAATGAGGTACCCCATTTTTGTCTACTCCCTGGTTTACATATAACAGATTTCGCCGCTTAGCAGAGTCATTTAACAAGGTGTTGCACACATAGATATCTAGTAACCCATCATTGTTAATATCGATCACCGCGACGCCCCTTCCCCAGCCTCCTTTACCGCCTACACCAGCTTCACTTGTCACATCCTGGAATTTCATATCCCCTTTGTTCAAGTATAGTCTGTTCGACACGGCATTTCCGACGAAGTAAATATCCTGCAAACCATCATTGTTAAAATCACCTACGCCAACTCCCCCACCATTATAAATATTTAATTTATCCAATGGATTTATCGTATCATTTTCGATGATTTTGTTATTGAAGGTAACTCCGGAGTGAGATGAGGGTATCTGCTCAAACAGCGTTTTCTTTTTGCAGGAAAATAATAAAAGAGGTATGGAAAAGAATAAAAAATAACGGATGATATTCATTACACAGATTGTCCTTTAGCGCGATCTTCGATTTCTAAGATATTAATATCCTAGTTTATTTTGATTGATAATGGCTACAAAAAACCACAAGCTAATTTATAAAAAAAGGGCAGTGATTATGTATCACCACCCTTTTATTTTTAAAAGAATCTAAACTGTTAATAGTTAGGGTTCTGTTTTAGTGCACCACCTTCGATATCAATCTGATTCAAAGGAATTGGCCAAAGCTCATTTTTACCTGCGGTAAATGAAGCACCATTCAATACAGGGTTTGATATACGGGTATCAGCCTTGATATATGCATTCAAAGTGTTAGCCATAAAGCTGGCACCTGCAGGGCCGCCGTAAATTGCATCCTGACGTTGTAAGTCAAAGAAACGGTGACCTTCCATACCAAACTCCAGTTGCTCTTCCATAATAACTGCGCTTAATGCATAAGCTTTGCCATTTAAAACAAACTGGCCGGTATATGGGCTGATATGGTAATTTGCAGCCAGGTGAGCATCATCAGCAT
Source organism: Mucilaginibacter sp. (assembly GCA_019235595.1). GTDB lineage: Bacteria > Bacteroidota > Bacteroidia > Sphingobacteriales > Sphingobacteriaceae > Mucilaginibacter. The sequence continues at coordinate 13,205 of JAFAKI010000403.1, forward strand.
AAAAACCACCTTCAGGAGTTGCAACATTTAAGTATTGATGCAGCCAATATTCATGGTGAAGTGCCATACGATTTCTAACCTGGTTTACATCAGCTTCTGCAGCGGCAAGGTTACCTGCATCAATTTCGCATTCAGCGTGCCACAAGATAACTTCTGCGTAACGGATCAAGTTGTAGTTATCAGCAGTACCCTGGTTTTGTGCCCAACCTGCAGCATTATCAACTGTAGATGCTATGTCTTTGTGATTAAATACATTTTTGATCGGATTATAAGCAACAACGTCACCGCGAGACCAGGCTTCACCACCGCACAGCCCCCAGTCGCGATATGGAATACCACGACGGCCCAAAGTATAGTCAATACGAGGGTCAAGTGCATCAGCAGGAGGAGTGAACGGATCAGTGGCCTTAAGTCCATGGTCGGTTGCCAACGGAGTAACATTATAATTCGGTAGATTAACAGTAGCAGTTGTTGTTGTCTTATTGTCAGAATTATATGATGTTACAGAAGTTGCTGTAGTACCCAACATCGGCAAACCATTTACATCAACTTTAAATGCATTTCCCAGGGTGTATGAAGGTTGATAGAAACCACAGCAACCTGTATAAGTACCTGCAGGGAAGTTCAAATCGTCACCTTCATTTGAGTTTTGACCGCCTGAACCGTCATTTGCAGTCATCTGCGCCGCAAATACACACTCAGGGCCATTTCTCTTGGTTGCGTCAAAGTTATCTTCGTAAGCACCCAAAGCGTATTTTGCTCCTTGTGAAGTTACGCCGTTGGTCATCACGTCAGTCAAAAGCGGCAAGGCGGTTGAATATTGATGATCGTAAACGTATGCCTTAGCGAGGAAAGCTTCGGCTGCATACTTGTTAGCACGCCCAGCCTGAGGCTGCGTATTTGGCAATACACCCATAGCCGCATTAAAATCTGCTTCAATTTTACTCCAAATTGGCCCTGGGTTACTCACTTTATAATTACCCGCAGCATAAGTTACTGTTTCATCAACATAAGGCGCGTTCCTCCACATTTTTGCAAGCTCAAAGTGATAAACACCACGCAAAAATCTTGCTTCAGCAATCACTTCGGCACCATATGCCGCAGACACCGAACCATCCTTAACCAAAGGAACTTCACGGATCACATCGTTACAGCGCTGGATAGCGTTGTAGCAAGACGCCCATTTTTCGCTCAAATACTCATTTGATGCGTCAACAGTGTGATTCTCAAGCGGAACCGCAGTTGGCTGGTCGGTAGTGTTTGACCCTTTGTAAGCATCGTCTGACGCAATACCGCCGTACACCCAGTTGTCAATAGATGACTCCCATGAGGTCCCACCTGTTGTCGTGTAACCATCCAACATGGAGTACGCCCCGATAAGCAGCCCATCAACACCTGCCTTATTTGCAAGTACCGAAGGCAGCAAAGTACCCACCGGCTCTTTGTTAAGGAGTTTCTTACATGAATACGTCATTGTGAGAAAAACCACCGAACCTAGGGCAATGAATTTACTATAAGATCTTTTCATAACTCTAAATTTTTAAAATATATGATCAATTAAAATGTCAAATTAACGCCCAAAATGTACTGTCTCTGATTGTTTGGATAAGCGCCATAATCAATACCAAA
>JAFAKI010000422.1 GCA_019235595.1 Mucilaginibacter sp.
GAAAATATCCAGACCTTTATCCGTATAAAGTATTACCGGAAGAGGAATATGCTTTTCTTCTACAAAGGGAAGAGCGAACGGCCAGAAGTGCGAATCGCTTATGTGTTCGAGAATAGTCTCTTTGGCATCAAACTTCTTTTCTTTGCCTTCAGGGGCATTTTCCTGGCTAAATGCTGACTTTGGAAATCCGCCCAGGATCAAAAAAAACGCGCAAATCAGGGAAATTCTAAAAATTTTTGAGTTCAAAATCGTGCCGTTTGTCATCTAATTGAAGTTTTCTACCTTAAATTTTTGTGCCGCAAGTTACGCAACAGAACATAAACTTCAAAGACCATATTTAATAAATACACATAAAAAAAATCGGCCAGAAAAACGTACTTATTTACCTTATTTTTTGCCAAAAAAATGATTATGAAAAACAAACATGCTAATATTTTTACCGTGGTGGCTACCAGGAAGCCTTGTATATAGTATTCCTTATTTTTTTTCTGCACAACCAGGATGGCAGTAATCACTAAAAATGTAAGGCCGGAAAGGAAAAAGAATATCAGCCAGAAATTTGTCACCAGCCAATCAGCATAACCATTATGCTGTGCAGTAACCGGCATTATGGCCAGCAACAACACAAAAACGATATAGGCAAATATTGATGGAAGGACTTTCATTGTGATAACAGCTTGAATTATTTTTTCAAAGATACAATAACTATGTATAATGAGATAAAAACTCCGGCAAGAGACAACACAGCGGTCACCCATTTTACCTGGTGATGGGCAGATTCATCGATCTTATAACCGGCAAAAGCGAACACACCGATTATGGCAATCATCTGGAAACCAACTCCGCTATATTTTACGTACGCGTTTAATGGTTTTTCGTCATTATCATCATGTTCATTTTTAGCCATCTGCAAATTTATTAATCCTATTCCATACAATTTAGTAAATTAGCAATGCTTTTCTTAACCTGTGTTTTATTTTGAAGCATATTTCTAAAACATCTGTATTACTACGAGTTACTTTCCTGGTTCTTGTGCTTTTTGCAGCAGGATGCTCCCTTCAAAAAGAGACGGCCGTTAACCGCGGTTTGCAAAACCTGACGGCTCACTATAATATCCTTTTCAATGCAAATGAGATACTCCGGCTAAAACAGGAAGGTTATGCTTTATCATTTGTCGATTCTTATAATGAAATATTAAATGTATACCAGGACACTACTTCGCAATCTTCATCGCCGGATAAGGACCTTGCCGAAGCGAAGGCAAAAGCCAACAAGATCATTAATATAAAAGAACAGAGTCATTATATTGGCGATGCTTATCTTGTTTTAGGCAAAGCGAGTTTCCTGGGCGGCGATTATTTTTCGGCACTGGAGTATTTTAACTATGTAACCCGCTCGTTCCCCGATAAAGCGGCGTTGGTGCAGCAGGCTCTATTCTGGAAAGCGCGATCGCTGATGTACCTTAACCAGATGCCCAAAGCAAAACTGGTGATCGACACCGCAATACAAAGCATCAAACCAAAAAAGAAAGCTTACCTGGCTGATATCTACGCAACCAAGCTACAGTACGACATCAACGTGCAGGAGTACGCCGATGCCGAGGAGGCTGCTAAACAAGCCATTCATTATTGTCACACTAAAGCGCAGCGCTTACGCTGGACATTTATCTTGGCTCAGATACAGGAACTAAATAATAAAAATGCCGACGCGGTAAAAAACTATATCCGCGTGGCCGGCAGCAACGCCTCGTTCGAAATGGCATTTAATGCCAACCTGAACCGCATCAGGATCGAGGACATGCAAAACGGTGTTAAGATAAACCGCATAGACAGGTTGCGAGCCTTAATTAAAAACGCGAATAATAAGGATTTCATTGACCAGATCTATTACCAGGTAGCCGAGCTGTATTTTGCTAATAAGGATGTTGACAACGCCATCAAAAACTATAAGCTATCGGTACGCAACAGCCGCAAAAACCAGAACCAGAAAGGGCTCTCTTACCTGCGTTTAGCTGATATTGATTTTAAGAACAAGGCTGACTACATCGGTGCAAAAAAATACTATGATAGTACCTTACTGAGCTTGTCGCCTAACTATCCGGGTTATCAGTCCGTTCAGAAAAAAAGGGACAACCTGCAAATACTGGCCGACCGTTACAGTACGATAGCCAGAGAAGATACCTTGCAAATGCTTGCTCAATTAGACGAAAAGACAAGAACCGCCCGCATAGACGCGATGGTGCAAAAACATATCCTGCAATTACAAGCAGCAGCGGCGGCTCCGGTACAAAATCAAGGCAACAGTGGCGGTCCCCTGGGCTCGTCCGGAAGCAGCAGCTTTTACTTTTATAATTCAACTGCACTGAGCCAGGGGGTGAATGATTTTAAACGGCTGTGGGGTAACCGTAAACTGGAAGACAACTGGCGACGGAGTAACAAAGGGATTGTTGCGGGCAGTTCATTGGGCAATACAACAAGTATTGACCCGGATGCCCCATCCGA
>JAFAKI010000048.1 GCA_019235595.1 Mucilaginibacter sp.
AACACATTTATACTTCGGAAAAACGAAATTTTTTCTTTTAAAACCCCAATAAATTCATTAAATTTACACTATAAGCATTAGCGATTTTAGTTTGCTTGGCAGGTGATCCATTAAGTGACCTCAAGGTATAAAGATATATAAAATACTGATTTAGAGCTTGCAACCAATCTATGGTTGTTCCCTCTCTCTCCGCAAAAAGAAATGCCCGATTAAATCGGGCATTTTTATTTAAAGTAAGTGCTTATATTTTGGTACCTGAGCTTCTTCGTACTTAGACTTAGTAAGTAAACCATGTCCCTGACCCGTTGCTTACCAGGTGTAGTACAGCCAGCCCAGGTATACTGGTCTGGCCGGACGATCCGGAGAATACCCAGTCTGTGATTGTATTTGTTCCTTGTCTATTAACAGTAAATCCGGTTGTATAAGGACCGCTGTTCTCTAATATAATTAATATTTGACCCGAGGTTGTTGCCAAAGGTAAAGTAATGGAACTGCCATCGGCGACAAAATATATTACCGCGGTACTTGAATTCGATATTGTACCACCATTGGCCACTGTGCCACCTAAAGAATACGTATTACCTGCGCTTGGCGTACTAAACGCACCCGTGCCGTTTAAAAACGTATTTGCTGACCCCGAACTTGTACCTAAATTCGCGGGATTAATAACACTCGAACTGGCATTGATAGCCATTACAGCATGGCTACCAGCAGTTGCCGAAATAAATATTTGCGTGCTACCGGTATTGCTTATCACCACATCGCCGGACGGCTTTACATATGTTGGCACATTGCTTGAATTAGTCAGTACAATTTGTCCGCCCAAAAGGCCTGTTCCTGAAGCCAATTGGGTAAGTGCAATACCAGCGCTTGAACTGATTTTGGCACCTGTAATCGCACCATTAGCAACAGTTAAGGCACCATTGCTGGCCAATGTGGCATCACCACTAATAGAAACCGGATTTGTTGGTGCAAAAGGGCTGCTTCCGGTTATATAAACTTGATTGGCAGCGGTGCCATTTGAAAAACCTGCTCCGGTTGCACCGGTAATACCTGTTGCGCCAGTAGCGCCGGTAATGCCTGTGGCACCAGTTGCGCCGGTAATACCAGTAGCGCCGGTTGCGCCGGTAATGCCAGTAGCCCCCGTTGCGCCAGTTACACCTGTAATACCTTGAATACCCGTGGCACCGGTTGCTCCGGTCGCACCAGTTGGTCCTGTAATGCCTGTTGCACCCGTGATGCCTTGAATACCTTGTGAACCAGTAGCTCCGGTGGCTCCTGTTGCACCTGTGATGCCTTGAATCCCTTGTGAGCCAGTTGCACCCGTTGCGCCGGTGATCCCCGTGATACCTTGAACCCCTTGAATACCTTGTGAACCTGTGGCACCAGTTGCTCCTGTGATACCCTGGATACCTTGGATACCTTGTGAACCTGTAGCACCTGTTGCACCTGTGATACCTTGAATACCTTGAGAACCAGTCACACCCGTAGCTCCTGTTGCGCCGGTTATACCTTGAATGCCTTGTGAACCTGTAGCACCTGTTGCGCCTGTTGCCCCGGTGATACCCTGGATACCTTGAATGCCTTGTGAACCCGTGGCACCTGTTGCGCCGGTTATACCTTGAATACCTTGAGAACCTGTGGCACCAGTAGCGCCCGTTGCGCCTGTGATACCCTGAATGCCTTGTGAACCTGTAGCACCAGTGGCTCCTGTTGCTCCGGTGATGCCCTGAATACCTTGTGAACCTGTAGCACCTGTTGCGCCAGTTGCCCCTGTAATACCTTGAATACCTTGAGAACCAGTCACACCCGTGGCGCCGGTAGCGCCGGTTATACCCTGGATACCTTGAATGCCTTGTGAACCTGTGGCGCCAGTGGCTCCGGTTATACCTTGAATACCTTGTGAACCTGTAGCGCCTGTTGCGCCGGTTGCCCCTGTAATACCTTGAATGCCTTGTGAACCAGTTGCACCCGTGGCGCCGGTAGCGCCGGTTATACCCTGGATACCTTGAATGCCTTGTGAACCTGTGGCGCCAGTGGCTCCTGTAATACCCTGAATACCTTGTGAGCCTGTGGCACCAGTGGCTCCTGTTACGCCTGCAGGCCCTTGCATACCTTGCGGGCCGGCGACACCAGTCGCGCCGGTGGGGCCGGGATTACCCTGTATACCCTGCGGGCCAACCGTACCCGGAATACCCTGCGGTCCCATAGGTCCTGCGGCGCCGGTAGCTCCCTGCGGACCAGTAGCTCCGGCGGGGCCGGGGTTTAAAGAATATAACGCATATGGAACGCTCAATAACTTGGAAGCGCCTAAATCGTCAAAGCCGTTGCCTAAATCAATTTCTGTCTGGATATACTTCGGCGCCGGGGATGCCCAGTTGATATTTGCGAATACACCTGTTACCGGCGTACCGCTACCTACTTCAACCGCAAACAAACCATACTGATTAGTAGTAGTGGTTTGCGTCTCGCTATATTCCACATTACCCGTCTCAGAACCCGATCGGATTGTAAAGCGGAGTTTTGCCGTAGTATTGGTAAATAATGCTCCATTATTACCTCTGGCTACTGCCTGGTATCTGAATGCTTGCGGCTGTGCATGTGCAGCAATGGCGCTCAAAGTCAGCAGTAAAAAAATGTATAGCGTTTTTTTCATATCTTTTAGTTTAGGACTTTATCTAACGAAACTGACGGTGCCTTTAAGCCGATCATCACATACAATTTTTATAAAATAAACCCCTTTAGGGTACTCTGACACTGCAAATTCCTGGTAGGCAAAAAAGGTGGGTTGATAATAAACCTCTCTTGATTGTAATAGCCGGCCCAGGGCATCAAAAAGGAATAAGGAATACCTGCCTTCGGGTGCATTTTTGAAAGCAAGCTTAACGGAAGATGAGACGTCTACCGGGTTCGGAAAAACAATAAAATTAGGATTCCGGTAAACGTTGGCAGTTACTATATCCTGTATGGTCAAATCGGGCTGTGCAAAGCCGGCTGTAAGATGTATCGAGCCACGCTTGTTCTCAAACAAATCGCCGACCGTTTCACCAACAATATAGGTAACCGAATATTTTGAGGTTGTGACTGTTGTTCCTGCGCTGCTAACTGCACTACGGGATAAACTCTGTGCATTCCCTTTAAAAGCCAGGAATAGCAAAGCGGCTGATATGAACAATGTGCGTAAGGTAAGGCTCATTAACTATTAAGCAATAAATACGAATCTATTAATCTCTCCTGTATATTTTATCATTCAACTCAAGTTCGCTTCACCAATACTATTAGTGACACATCGCGATATTTTGCCTTATACGACAAATACTTTTTAAAGGTTATTTAAATAATAATTATAAATAGCACAATTCTTCAACGGAAGATTCCCCCATTGGCAGACACTGCCAGGACGGGGAATAGCTCATGAAAACTCGTTATGAAAATCATCGCAATAAGGGTTTTTGCCGACAACACCAGTTATAATATTTTTATCTCGACAAATACCACCATTGGTTGTTAAAAAACAACTATAAGTAGTGTAATTACAACTAACAGTAGCGGTTTTTTTGCTGATTCTGGAAATGGCCCCGGATATATTTGCAGAGTCGAAAACACCAAAAAAAGACAATACACATGGAAACAAATATGATCGGCAACAAGATTGCCAAAGCAAGAAAAGAGACAAACATTTCTCAGGCGGAGCTCGCCGAACGTTTATTTATAAGCCCGCAAGCCGTTGGAAAGTGGGAACGCGGAGAATCTATCCCGGACATCATTACGGTCAACTGCCTTGCGGAAATTCTGGGCGTTGATCTTAACTATTTTTCGGAAAATTTCCAGTCGGCCACTGAAGCCGCATCCGTTAAACCATTGGTTAAACAACCGGCAGAATCCTCTTCCGGGAAACAAGATGACAGGCTTAATTGGAACATGTCGCGCGGGAACTGGGTGGATGCTGATTTTTCCGGATTGAAAAGTCTGCACGAAAAATTCAGTTCTTCCAACATGCAGCGCTGCAAGTTTATCGGTTCTGATCTGTCGGGACTTCTTCTGAAAAGCAATCATATTGATAACTCTGATTTCCGCGGATCGGATCTCAGCAACAGCCATATTCAAAGCTGTGATATCGTGAATAATCAGTTTAACGACTGTTCGATGAAAGAAGCAACTTTTTCAGGAAGCCATATTAAAAGCTGCGATTTCTCCGGAGCAGATTTTACCGGCGCGACATTCAAGTCCAGCGACTTCCAGAAAAACACCATGACCAATACAGTACTGAACCGCACCTCGTTTGATGGCACTCAGCTTAGCGATATTGTTTTTGAGGGAACATTGGAGGATTGCTCTTTTGAAAACTCTGCATTTTCAAGGGTGACGTTCCAAAACTCAAAACTCATTAACACATTTTTTAAATGCGGGAGTTTAAAACGTATCCGGTTTATTGATTGCCAGGCAGACCGGATGACTTATGAATTTTTGAAAAACGGGAAGGCTGATTTGAGTGGGATTACTTTGTTGACGGAGTGAGAAATAGACATAACGTTAAGCAAGTCGCATATTGACTCACCCGGTCATTGCTTCGCTCGACCACCCTCTCTCCGCTTCGCGCAAAGAGGGTTTTTATTTTTTTACCCTCTTTATGGCTTGCCATAGAGAGGGTCGAACAGCGCAGCGCATTCGGGGTGAGTCGACACGGGAACCACTTATTTATTACTGTCGCATTTTACCCATTGTTTTGCCGCATACGCAATGTAAGTGTTAATCCATTTTTATCGAGATTTACACTATAAGTATAGATTGATATGAGAAAGATCATTGTTTTAACATTTATCAGTTTAGACGGCGTGATGCAGGCACCCGGCGGACCTGAGGAAGACCCATCAGGCGGTTTCATATACGGCGGCTGGAGCGCCCCTTTTTCTGACGAGGCATCGGGTAAGCTGATGCAAAAACAGATGGAGGCTACAGATATTCTGCTGGGCAGAAAAACATTTGAAATTTTTGAATCCTACTGGCCTAAACACACTGACTATTGGCCAGGTATTAATGAGGTTAAGAAATATGCTTTGTCTAATACCAGGACAAAGTCTGATTGGTATAATTCGGTATTCTTTAGCAGCGCGGATGATATCAAAAAACTCAAAAATTCAGAAGGTTCCGACATCAAAGTTTGGGGCAGCGGCGAGCTTGTTCAACTACTGCTGAAGCATGATCTGGTGGACGAACTCTGGCTTAAAATTTACCCCGTGCTTCTTGGCAAAGGGAAAACTATCTATAGTGATGAAACGATCCCTGCAACATTTACTTTGACCGAAAGTACTGTTACACCGAGCGGTGTTATTTTTGCGAATTATAAACGGGCTGGGGAAGTTAAGACGGGTAATTTGGGAGCTTGAGGTAGTTTCAGTTCATATTTCTGAATTCTATCGGTGTCTTACCCGTCTTTTGCTTGAACAGTTTATTAAAATACTGAGGATATTCGAAACCCAGTTCGTAAGCAATTTCAGCCACGGACTTGTCGGAGGTTAATAAAACATTCTTTGCTTCCTCTATCAGGTAATAATGGATATGATCCTGTGCACTCTTACCAGTTTCTTTTTTGAGCAGGTCGCTCAGGTAATTGGGGGAAAGATAAACTTGGTCAGCAAGATACTTGACAGTTGGCAGGCCGTGCTTGGCAATGTCATTTTGTTTAAAATAGCCGCCTAATATTTTTTCTACTTGAGCGACTACCGTGTTGCTGGAAAACTTCCGGGTAATAAACTGCCTCGAATAGAATCGCGTACAGTAATTTAAAAGCAGCTCGATATTAGAAACGATGATAGCCTGGCTATGCACGTCGATATTCTCCTGTAGTTCGGCTTCGATCTTCTGAACGCAATCGAATAGTATCTGTTTTTCTTTTTCAGACAGATGAAGCGCCTCCGATACTTCGTAAGAAAAAAAGCTATAGTCTTTCATCTTTTCACCCAGCGAAGTGCCCCTAATGAAGTCTGGGTGGAAGAAAACGCCCCAACCCATCAGGTCGGGCCTGACCTCTACCTCGTTGTCCACTTCAATTACCTGGTTGGGCGCCATGCAGATCAGGCTGCCATCCTGGAAATCCATTAACCTGCGACCATATTTAATGGTATTACGGGTGTAGTTTTTAAAGATCAGGCAATAGAAGTTTGCCGATATCCTTGTTTCATTCTCGACTTCATCGTTCACTTTACTGAAGTCGACAACTGCAACAAGCGGGTGCCTGAGTGGTTGATTCAGCCGAAAAAACCGGAACAGTTCCGATATTGATTGCATTTCCAGAAATACACTCATCTCGCTTATTTTATGTAAATATCCCTGTTTTTTTTCAATACCGGGAACCATTGTTGAGCAATGGTTCCCGACAAGATAAATTAGTTTAAGAATTTTTCAATCAGAGTCCGAACTGGGCTTTCATACCACCGATAAAAGTGGCATCGTCAGATTCTGTCCGGGAAGCGATAAATACTTTTGCGTCATCGCCGGCAGTGTACCTCAGTTGGTCGGTTCCGTCAGTTGCTGCCTGGTAGATGACATCAGCCACTACACTTGCTGGAGACGCATTCAAAAAAAGTGGTTCTATCTGCGCCATCACTTTGCCGATCATTGGTTGGTATTCTGTAAGGGCGGTGTCATTGTTAAAGTCGAATGACCGTCCTGCAAAATCCGTGGCAATGGCACCAGGCTCAACGATTTTTACCTTTCCGCCAAACTGCTCCATTTCGTATTGCAATGATTCGGATATCCCTTCCACAGCGAACTTGGTACCGTGGTATAGTGTACCAAG
>JAFAKI010000324.1 GCA_019235595.1 Mucilaginibacter sp.
TGCTGATATTAGCTACATGCACCAAAGCAGCTACATGATCGTTCAATGTCCGTAAGGGATATTGTGAGGCTAACTCATAGTGACGTTCTGCCGCTTCATAATCGTGCTTTTGCAGGCAAATGGCACCCATCATATACTCATAAAAGCCCCGGCGTTTTTTGCTCAGTAAACCCGGCCTTTTTATCTGATTTAATAGCTCTTCAGTCTTTGCAAAATCTTTGTGGTGATAATATTTAGCGGCCAGCACCAGGGTACCTTGCTTAAAGTATTCAATAATGATCATCACGATCATCAGGAAGCAAAACGCAGCAAGCTGGTAGACACGTTGGTAAGTAAAAAGCACCAGCATGATAAAGAATACGCTTATAACAAGTATCCGGGCCTTATTGCTGAACATTAATGCTGATCTGTAAATTTATAACCTACCCCACGAATCGAATGAAAATATACCGGGTTTTTAGGATCAGGTTCAAAATATTTACGGAAAGTCAGAATAAAGTTATCAATGGTACGGGTTGATGGATAAACATCGTAGTTCCAAACGGTTTCCAATATCTGTTCGCGCGATACGGCATCATTTCTGCGCTCGATCAATAATTTAAGCAGCATGGTTTCCTTTTTGGTCAACGCTGTAATTGAACCATCACCGTTCACTAGTTCAAAGGAATTAAAGTGGATGGTTTTATCGCCGATCTTGTAGCTGTTAAACTCTTTCAGTTCTTCGCCTTTCAAACCTCTTTTTACCAGGTTATTCACACGCAGGATTAGCTCTTCCAGGTTAAATGGCTTAGTCAAATAATCATCAGCGCCTTTTTTCAGACCTGATATTTTATCCTCGTTGGTGTTCTTCGCGGTCAGGAACATGATGGGCACTTCAGAGTTCTCCAGGCGGATGGTTTCAGCCACAACAAAGCCGTCTACTTCTGGCATCATTACATCCAGCACCACCAGGTTAAAACGCTCTTCTTTAAATTTTTGTAAGGCTTTTTTACCATTATTGGCGGTTGTTACTTTGTAACCTTCCAATTCAAGGTTCAATTTTATGGCTTCCAGCAGATGCTCTTCGTCTTCTGCTAGCAATATTCTTTTTTTATTTGGCATATCATTCATTGTTTATAACACTAATTTTCAAATATTTAAGTCGAATTATACAAATTTATTAACTCCAGTTATTATCGCTTCCTGTACAAGGCATCTACGCTATAATCCGTCCAAAATCATCAAATTCATGTCTAACATTTATACAAAAACAACTTCAAAAATACTTCCCTGGGGGTCATTATCCTTTACACTGATGCTGGCCTCATGTTTATCAAGCACTTCTTTTACAATATACAGGCCCAGTCCCGTACCCTTGGTATTACGCGTTTCTTCGCTACCCACCCTATAAAAACGATCGAAAATACGACCTTTTTCATTATCAGCTATGCCAATCCCATGATCGGCCACCTCGAGAAATATCTTACCATCCCGCGAATAGAGTTTAACATCCACCACTTCGCATGGCCCCGAATATTTGATTGCGTTCTCGATCAGGTTGGTCACTACGGACGTTAATGCAAATTTATCTCCCGTGATCTCAACCTTAGGCTCTATTTCGGCATTAATCAGTTGCTGGGTTAAGTCACATTTGTTCAATTGCAGGCGGTTAACAACGCTGTCGACCAGCGCTGACAGATTGAATTGTGCCTTAGGGAAAGTATATGACCGGTTATCGATCTTCGAAGCCAGCAACATATTTTCCACCATATCATCCAAACGCTCGATGTCCAGCAACGATTTATTAATAAAATCATGTACCTGCTGCTTGGTAAGATCTCGTTTCTGAATAGTTTGCAGCAATAATTTGATCGATGCCAGCGGCGACTTTAATTCATGCGTTACCGACATCAGGAAGTTCTTTTTCTGATCCTGCAGCCTGCGTTCTTTTTTGATGGATTTGTGCAGACTGATAGCACCCACAGTGAATACCAGAACGAACATGCTGCCTTCGCCCAATATCATCGCCGTGCGTTGTGGCTGTAGCCTCACCAGCATATAGCCCCACCAAACCAGCTCAGCTATAGCGTAGATGATGATGGCATAAAAGATTACAAATGGTCGTTTCATTTCTTTCAGTTTGCAGTTACCAGTTTGCAGTTGGCAACATCGTCTGCAATTAAAAATGCAAACTGCCTACAGCAAACTGTCAACTTATTTATCTCTGAATACGATATCTAAACTATCAAATATAGCGCGTTTTGCTTTCTCCAGATCAGTTTTGTTATGGGCTGATGAGATGAACCCAACTTCATATCCCGACGGACCTAAATAAATTCCCCTGTTTAGCAGTTCGCGGTGCATCTTTTTGAATTTTTCCATGCTCGCCGGATCGATCTCGTCTGCTCTGCTGATCTTTTCCTGATCAGTAAAAGCAAACCAAAATATTGATCCAATGGTAAACACCTTAAACTTATAATTACGGGCCGAAGCAAACCTCTGTATCGACTCGGTAAATTCTTCTGTTTTGTTATTCAGGTCTCTATAAAAACCCATTCTTAACAACTCGCTCAATTGTGCAATACCTGCAGCCATTGCTACCGGGTTACCCGACAACGTACCTGCTTGATACACAGATCCAACCGGCGAAATATGATCCATAATTTCGGCCGATGAACCATAAGCGCCTACCGGCAAGCCCCCTCCAATGATCTTGCCATAAGTGATAATATCTGGTTGTATGCCATAATGTCCGGCGGCGCCTTCAAACCCGACCCTGAAACCTGAAATTACTTCATCAAATATCAATAAAGTTCCGTTTTGTGTACATATTTCACGTAGATATTGAAGGTACTCTTTATCCTGCAAAAGTAAGCCATTATTAGCCGGAACAGGTTCGATGATAATAGCCGCGATCTGATCCTTAAAATCTTCAAAAGCCTTTTGCAAAGCTTCTTTATCGTTCAGCGCAACCACAATAGTTTCGTCAGCAAATGATTTTGGTACACCTGCCGATGATGTCTCGCCAAAAGTAACTAGTCCCGAACCAGCCTTTACCAGTAATGAATCCGAATGACCATGATAGCAGCCTTCAAATTTTAATATTTTATCACGTTTGGTATAACCACGGGCTAAACGTATAGCAGACATTACCGCTTCCGTGCCTGAGCTTACAAAACGTAGTTTTTTTATGAATTTATTATGCTTCAGGATCAGTT
>JAFAKI010000362.1 GCA_019235595.1 Mucilaginibacter sp.
TTAATAGCATAGACAAGAAACTAATACTGATCTCTAAAGAATCGGACGAGCATCCTGAATTGAAAAAATATCTCAGCAACATCGGTGGTACGTTTACCTGGCGGAACATTGCCGGTACCAACAGGCACAGCATGCATAGTTTTGGTATGACCATCGACATTAATACAGCCTATTCCGATTACTGGCAATGGGCCTGCAAATGCACCAATGAAGAGGCTACATTCATCTATAAAAACAGGATACCGCAAGTCATTGTGGATATATTTGAGAAATACGGATTTATTTGGGGCGGCAAGTGGTATCATTTTGACACCATGCATTTTGAATACCGCCCGGAATTGATAAATTAGTATTTCAAACCTCAAATAATGAGATTCATTTTATTAAGCCTGAGCCTTTGCTTGTTCTCATCATTTACCCCTACGGATAATGTATTAACCCGGTTTAAAACGCCGGCTGGCTTTACCCAGCAAAAGGTTGCGCCTGGTAGCTTTGCCGAATGGCTGCAAAAGTTACCACTCAAACCCGTTGGCACGCACACTAAAACTTACACCGGGGCTATAGCCCGCACGGATATTGAGACCGCCGCCGTGGTCGACATTAGCGTCGGCAAGCAGGATCTGCAACAATGTGCTGATGTGGTAATGCGCCTGCGTGGCGAATATTTGTACCAGGCTAAAAGGTATAATGAGATCAGCTTTAATTTTGTTAGTGGTTTTAAGTGCGATTATATTCACTATGCCAATGGGTATCGCTATCACAATAACCACTGGGTGTTGCAAGCCAAGAAAGACTACAGTTATCCCACCTTTATGCGCTATATGGAACTGGTATTTGCCTATGCCGGAACTTTATCGCTGGAAAAAGAATTGCACCAGGTAACCAACCCCAACGAGTTAAAAGCCGGTGATGTGTTTATCCACGGCGGTTCGCCGGGGCATTGTTTTATTGTGATGGACGTAGTGGAAAACAGTCAGCATAAAAAGCAGTTTCTACTGGCGCAAAGCTTTATGCCCGCTCAAAATTTGCAGGTATTGCAATATGACCAGGGGCAATGCTGGTTTACAATGGACAAAGTCACCAATATTTGGTATGGAGATTTGGTTGCAACACAGTATTTAAGGAAGTTCGACTAAAATAACACGATTAACGGATAAAAAGGATTTTCATGATTGGGAATAATTTGTTTTATTTATCGTTTAATTACAAAAATTTCAGTTCGGTAAATTTGATTGCACAATACTTATCTATCTAATAATTAGCTTATTAAATTATATTATATCAATATTATTTTGCTATATTGTTATAACAATCCATTCTCTTCACCCTCTAATTTTTTAAGCAAATGAAAAAACTACTGATTGTGGCATTTATACTGCTTTCATGCGGTGTTTTTGCCCAGGAAATGCAAAAAAACGGAACTATCTACAAGGAACATCCTTACATTACCGCCGTCAACAATTCGATGGACCTTTTCCTGAAACAGGATTGGGATAATCTGGCGAAATTGTATTCGGATACTGTGAAATTTTATGATCCTTCAAGTCCTAAACCTTACAGTTTAACCGACGCAAAAAAAGGATGGACAGGTATTTATAACGATTGGGAACAAATTACAATCACAAAACAGGGATATCCCGATGGCCTGAAATATGATAAAGATCCATTTACTGTACAGTCCTGGTGGGTAATAACTTCTGTTAATAAAAAAACGAAGAAAGCCGCCAAGGTTTATATGGTGCAGTTTGATGAATTTAATAAAGACGGGAAAATAGCCAGAGAGTTTTCGTATTATGACCAAACTCCCTGGATAGAAGCATCCAAAGAGGCGACAGCAACCAAATAAATTTTCTTAAGAGTAAGAGCCCTTTCTGTTGATGCAGAAGGGGCTTTTAAGCCTTAAAAATTTTCGTTCCAGGTAACGATAATAGTTACCTAAAATATGGAAGGTTCATTAGAGATTTCGTTCAGCTCATAGCCGCTGGGGCCTAGTTACTTTTGGCTTGATCAAAAAGTAACCAAAAAATCAAGACAGAAAAAAGCTTCAGCCCGCCCTGTCGGTTCCTTACGCCTTTTCCGTGCTACGCACATTGCAAAGGCTAAACCGTCATTCCCGCCATACACCCGGCCCGCTTTTCTGTCAGTCCCACGCTTCTTTATTTTGGATTCATTTAATAGGGCAGATAATATTAAATGAACCCCGTCAACAGACCAGCTTCGGGCGAAATCAACCAAAACAATGTGGCCTGTGTGGTAGAAAAGGCATTAGCAAACTTTGCTGAAGCGCGGGCATGCGCGAACGCGAGTAGGGCAAAGTATCGCAGCCGTGGTTTTGGTTGATTGCCGGGCAAAGGCGTGTGAGGAAGAAGCAAGTGTTTGTTGACTTGATTTTTTGTTACTTTTTGATCAAGCAAAAAGTAAAAGAAGCCCAGCGGCAATTGAGCTGCCTACATACTAATTGAAACGGAAATATCTTTTAATCCCTTTTCTCCACCCTATCATAAAACCCGCCAAAGGTATTCATCTTCACGGCGTCCTCCCTGAAAAACTCTCCGGGGAAGCCTAATTCGATCGCGCTGGCATCGTTTAATTTTTTAATGTGTTCATCGCTTAGCGTCACTTCAACAGTTTTCAGGTTGTCTTCCAATTGCGATAATTTAGTGGCCCCCACAATGGGTATGCAATGAAAGCCTTGCTGCATCGTCCATTTCAGGGCGACGTTGCCGGGTGATACACCTAATTCATCAGCCACTTCAACTACAGCTTTTGTAATTTCCACCGCACGGTCGTTCAGTCGTTTGCTTTCAGGCTTAATACGTCCCTGTTCACCGCGGATGTATTTACCCGTAAGCACGCCGCCACCCAGTGGCGCCCATGGGGTTACTGTCATACCATAATGTTTAGCCATCGGGATTAACTCGCGTTCGGGGGTACGGGCTATTAAACTATATTCAACTTGCAATGCCACAAACTGGCTCCAGCCCATCAGTTCGGCTAAAGTGTTCCCTTTGGATACGATCCATGCGGGTGTATCGCTTATTGCAATGTAATTTACTTTTCCTTGTCGCACCAGATCATCCATACCGCGCAGCACCTCATCAATCGGCGTCAGGTCATCCCAGATATGCAGATAAAGAAGGTCAATAAAATCAGTTTGCAGGCGTTTCAGGCTTTCCTCCACGCTACGCATCATATTTTTGCGGTTATTGCCAGATGCATTGGGGTTAGTGGTGTTATCCTTTAATGAATATTTGGTCGCTACTACAAAAAAGTCACGGTCGTGGTTGGATAGGTATTCGCCTATTATCTTTTCGCTGGTGCCGAGCTTATACATATTGGCCGTATCCAAAAAGTTGCCACCTGCATTGGCGTAGGCATCCATAATAGCAAAGCTCGTTTCCTTATCGGCGCCCCAGCCATTTTCGGTGCCAAAACCCATCGTTCCCAAACAAAGTTCTGAAACTTTAAGGCCTGAGCGGCCCAGTAATTTGTAATTCATATATTTTTTAGATGCTATTTGAAAATTCAGGTATGAAGATACCTTTTTACAAAGGGTTTATTAATGTAATTTTTTGCGTTTAACTAGTCCGCCAGTTGTATCGTCCACGCTGTGTTGTACGATGAATGCCGATGGGTCAATATGCAATATGGTGCGCTTTATTGCCGGTATTTCAAACCTGGTGGCTACTGTAAAAATGATATCCCGTGTGTCGTTAACATGCCCATCCTTTCCATAACCACTTTTACCCTCGTATACGGTAACCCCACGCCCCATTTTAGTAATTGCGCTCCTGATCGCTTCGCCTTTGATCGATACTACGGTAATACCGGTGTATTGTTCGATACCATTCAAAATAAAGTCGACCATTTTTGATGCCGACAGGTAAGTAAGGATCGAGTACAATGCAGACTCGACGCCTAAAAAGAATAACGCTGCAGTAAATATAATGACATTAACCAACAGTATCACATCACTCACTTTTAAAAGTTGTGTGTGCTTACTCACCAGCAATGCGGCTATCTCCGTACCATCAAGAACGGCGCCTCCTTTAATGGCGAGGCCTATCCCTACGCCAATAAAAAACCCGCCAAATACTGCGGTGAGCAACTTGTCATGTGTCACGTCCGGGAAATGAACAACTGCCAGGCAAAACGAGAGCCCGGCAATTGCAGCCATCCCTTTAATAGCGAACCGCATACCCAGCCGTTTATACCCCAAAAAAAGAAACGGAATATTGATAATAAAGATCAGGACAGATAATGGCGCGCCTGTGGTCTCGGCGATTAACATCGAAATACCGGTTACACCGCCGTCAATAAATCTGCTGGATAATAAAAAGCCTTTTACACCCATACCCGCCGACAGGATACCTATGACGATCAGGATAAAGCTTTCGACCGTTTGTCTTATTTTCTCACGTCTTTTTTTCATCCCTAAATATAAACCTAAAATTCGAGGAAGCTTCGTTATAACCACTTGCAAACAGCAATGCAAAAGTCAAAAAAGAAACAAAGCCTGTTACCAATTGTAGCTATTTATGTAAAACTATAGCCATGAAAATCATCAGCTTTCATAATAGAATTAATACCGATGAGTTGTTTGAATTGATCCATCGGCAACTTAACCCTCTTTTCTGGGAACAACGAAAAATCCTGTTGGATTTTACCGTTACCCGATCGGGCGATGCGATTGAAATTACTCTGCCAGATCTGTATCCAGGAGATATTTTATACCACATTGAAGTGAAGGGAGATGAATTATACATCACCCGCTGCGAGCATTATGTTGATGATGTGAACTCGTTAACTGTAGAATCTATACTGAACGATTTGTTCAAAATAGTTGCCGGGAAATCGGGAACGGATTTGATATTAGAAGGGTGATTTTTAAGTCGGAAGTCTTGAGTCATAAGTCCAAAGTCGACTTAAGACTTACGACTCTGGACTTAGAACTTACCTACCCGTTTATCCAACTGAACTTGTATTCCAGCATCGGATTTTTCATTCTTTCGGCTACGCGGAGTAAACGTGCGGGAAGATTTACGATATAATCGCGGGCTTTTTCGCCGCTTTCGTTAAGGTCTTTAACACTTTCGATGTGCCAGTCTTCTATGAGTTCTTTCAGGATATCCACATAATCAATGGCAGTGTAGATACCTAAACGCTGTGCGGCATCGGTGAAATGACCAAATGTTTGACCCACTTTTAAGCCTACTTCGCGAAGGAAATGCGCAGGCATTACGATCTTTTTGCGCATCATGTCCTCAAAAGCAATCATAGCTTCGCTTGGGTCAACCTCAAATATCTTTTCTATAAAATATTTATAGGCTTTAGCG
The DNA here is from genome assembly GCA_019235595.1 of Mucilaginibacter sp. Classification (GTDB taxonomy): domain Bacteria; phylum Bacteroidota; class Bacteroidia; order Sphingobacteriales; family Sphingobacteriaceae; genus Mucilaginibacter. The sequence continues at coordinate 5,337 of JAFAKI010000362.1, forward strand.
TGACGCGCCTCATCACCGGCTATTACGCCGCACATTTTTGAGAGTAGTGTGTCGCCATCTTTTTTTGCCTGTGAAGCTACCCGACGGTGCGAAACATTAGTAGCCAACTCCTGAAACGATGTGTAAATAAAATTGCGATAAGGGTCGCGGCCGGTACCGATATCAAATCCGTCAGCAATCAGGTACTGTGTGGATACTTCCATCATGCGCATATTCACGCGCCCTGACAGATATAAATATTTGTTGAGGAGGTCGCCGTGGCGGTTTTCTTCCGATGTCCAATGGCGTGTCCATTTCATCCAGCCGCCCTCTTCCTCATGAGAAACCCCTTCAACCATGGTCAGCCAGGATTCATAAGTAGGTAAAGCTTCCTCCGTGATGGTGTCGCCAATTAACACGGCGATAAGGTCGTATGACAAACCTGCAGCGCTTTCCTGTAATTCTTTGATCTCTGAAAAGAAGGTCTCCCGGTTTGAGTCGGGCAAAAAATCAGATGGCTGCCAGATAGTTTCAACAGGCTTTAAATACTCGTTGATTTTCTGAAGCATAAATTTTTCAATATGCTTCATTACCTCGCTGCGCTTCTCTTCAAAAAATTTCATGATTATATAATAGTGTGCAAAGGTAACTAAATATACTAAGGAAATAGCATAGTGATATGTTTTAGTTTTTTGATGTATAACCTATTGCATCTTTCATACAATCAGGCAGATTCGGCAACGAAGGCTTGCCATCAAAAATGGAAAAATTACTGTTATAATCCCATAATATTCCGGGTATATGTATGGCCCTTAGGGTTTGCCTCACCGCCTTAATATACCGGCAACGGCTATCCAGATCGGCATATTTGTTATACACGCCATATTCGCCGCATAAAAGTGGCACGTTATATTTAATACCCCAGTTTTTTACGATCTGCAGTTTGTCCCTTACCGACTGCTCATTCCCGTCCGTCCGGTACTGGTAATAATTGGTTTCGCCCCAGGTATTTTTTGCTTTTGGGTTTAACTGCGGGAAGTTTTCAGCATTATACGGGAATGGTACCCCGGTCGTCGCCGCCTGGTCGCCTACCCACTCAGCCCCCTGGTGTGTAAAGAAAAATGGCTCATAAAAATGAAAGGTATAAATTAGGTTATCGTCGTCCAGGGGGGTAGTCCGGCTCAGCTCATAAATGCTGTTGAAATTAGATGCTCCTACTATCAGTGTCCGCTTTTTATCAATTTTTCTTATCGCTTTTATAATGTTGCTAGCCGCATTTTTCCATATGTCCGGATTCATATGCGGAGGTTCATTATACAATTCAAAAAACAGATCATCATCGCTTTGCTGATAGTATTTTTTTGTTAGCATTTCCCACAAATCTATAATGCTCTGACTTTCAGTAGCATAGTTATTATCATCTAAATTTCCGGAATGGTAACAAATGACTACCTTGAATCCGTATAAATGACTCATCCGGAGGATTTGATCAATATGTTCGATGACCTTTTGGGCGGAAGTATTATTGGCTTGAAAATAACGGAAAGCTACGGGAAGACGGATACATTTAAAGCCAAGTTGCTTTAATAATTTAAAATCGGATGCTGTGACTGCATTGTTAGTTAAAACGTCTTTGTCCCAGGTTTGCTCAAGCCATGAAATACTTACGCCATTATCGAGGCTTTGGGCTCTTTTGAATACTGCAGACTGATTAACAGACGATTGCGCATGGCAACCAATTGTAATGAATAACGTTAAAAGTGAAGCGATTCCTAACAGCTTGTTAATAAACAATGTTGAATACGGCAATATTTTCACTTAAATTTATTTTATTAGCATACCAAAATTAGCAAAGGTTTAATCTTCTTATACATTAAGAAAACTAATTATAATGTTTGTTCAGATCAACAAAGACGAATTATTAAAAGAGATAACCAAAAAGGCCTGGTACCAAACTAACATCGTTATTTGGTCGATCATATTCCTATTCCCTCTTTTCAGTATAATTGATTTTATCTACATTCCGGGGCTTTGGCTTCAATTCTTTATCGTCCGCATTATAATTGTATTGGTAATTTACATGCTGTTTAACTTTTATCAAAGCAAAGGACAGAATTACCGTCTATTATTACACGTTGCCTTTTTCCTGCTTTCAGCTAACTCGGCGCTTTTGTGTAGCTTGGTTAACCCGCAGGATCTGAATGTTTATTTCCTTTTGTACTCTGTCGTGATTCTATTCTTCAACCTGCAGGTATTCTGGGAACCCGTCAACTCGGTCGTAGAAACTTTCGTGGCGATACTGCTACTTACCATATTTTTTAATCTGTTTGCCGATTACGGCGCAGACATATTTATCAATAATGGCGGCCAGTACTTTTTCATAGTGGCCATTGTATCCTGTTTTATCCCTAGCGCCCGTTATAAAGTAATGCTACGCGATGTTCGCTCGCAAATACTGATTGAAAAATCAAATGAGCAGCTAAAAGAACAAAACAGGGACATTTCTGAAAAGAACAACATTATTGATATGCAGTATGAAAAACTGCGCAAGCTCGACGAACAAAAGAACAGCTTTATCAATATCGCAGGCCACGATCTTAAAAACCTGATCGGCTCTATCATCATGAGTAATAACATGGTGAAAGAGGAAGAAGACAGGCTGAGCTCCGACCAGAAAGAATTTGTAGGATACATTGGCGAATCAGCCGAAAAGATGCAATATATGCTGAACAAGCTGATGGATGTACGCGAGATCGAGGCACCTGAAATGAAATTTAACCTCGAAATATTCGATATCAATACCGAGGTGCAGCATGTTTACAGGGGCCTGTCTGAAACCGCCCAAATGAAAAATATTCACCTGATCGACAATATCCTGAAACTCCCCCTTAATGTGAAGCTCGATCGTGTATTTACAGGTCAGATATTCCAGAATTTACTATCCAACATCATTAAATTTTCCCAAACAAATAACAGCATCAAGGTAATTACCAGTCTTCAACGCCAAAAATTCATCTTCGAAATTGTAGATGAGGGTATCGCAATAGGCCAGGAAGAACTGGATATGATGTTTAATAAACTAAAAACTTTAAACGACGCATCCGGCAATGTAGAAAGCCGCCTTGGTTTGGGTTTATCCATCGCCAAGCTAATGACCCAGGAAATGGGTGGCGAACTAATTTACAGAAGCGACGAAAATGGAAATTATTTTAGAGTGGAATTCAACGTGATTAATTAATACTAGACAAATGAATAAATTTTTAAGCCTTTTAGCTTTTGCATTACTATTAAGTACGGCATCAATGGCGCAAAGCATTGTATCATTCAAGGCAATGGGACATGACGATGAGTCAATATATGGAATGATCGGAGCAAGTTCATTCTATTTAAAAGTAAGCCCGCTTGTTGAGATGAAGGGCAGTAAACTGGTATTATATATTGAACCTTCACAGGCTCTTATAAAAGATCACTCTTTTGTGAATATCGTTATCAACGACAGGCCTGCTTATAGCGCACGTTTGAACAAAGATACCGTCGAAAAAATAACGATCAACCTAACTCCTGAAGACCTTTCATCTGATAAATTCCTGAAGATACAGGTAAAAACATTGCTCACTGTATCTGACGATAAGTGTAAGGACCTTGATAACCCCGCTATGTGGGTAAAGGTGAAAAGCTACTCTTACCTGTCGCTGATCAAAACCAACGACAACTTCTTTAAGAATGTAAACCTGAGCAATTGCTTTGAATCTAAAAAGGCCATTGTTTACCCTGCCAATCCAACGCTGCACGATTTAAAAGCGGTAGCCTGGGCCTATTCAAGGCTTAAAAAAGCCATGAACCGGGATATCAAGGTTTATACTGCCGATCAGCTTCCTGATACGCTTAAAAATTACATCCAGGTGGGCAACTGGAACAGCCTGCCTGCTGATAAAAAATCTTTGATCAACGTTACGCCAAAAGCTAACCAGGGCCTGTTATTCCTGAGCAAAGCTATTGTGACCTATAAAGACACTGCACGTTCTGACGCCAAGATCACTGAACCGGGTGAGGTATTATTTGTGACCGGCGCAGATGACAACGGTTACGAAAAAACCATTACCACCCTGGGTAATATGAATATTCTGAATTCGTCATTCGGTCAGTATATCCTGATTGATAATGCCCAGAACAATTATTTTAAAACTGTAGACGAAAACCGCTCAAAACTGACTTTAAGACAAGTAGGTGGCGCACCAAACTTCATGTCGGGTATTGGCTCATTAACCAATGTTTACAGCTTCAAAAACAGCGATTTTAGCTTTACGCCAAAAGAAGTTGATATCCACTTTGTGGCGAATTACAGCAGTCTTTCGCCTGGCGACCGTGGTTACTTCAACATTTACCTGAATGGGGCATTGATCAGCAGCGAACGTTTGGATGCATCTGGTAAGCTGAACACTTCCGTAACGATCAACCGTTATCAGCACCATAAATACAATACCATCCAGGCCGAGTTCCGCATCTATCCAAGCAGCGGTAACTGTATCAACTCGTTTACCAATTTCTTTGCTGAGATCGACGTAGATAAATCCTTCCTGGAATCAAAGAATCCGTTTATCACCAACGATTTGAGCTTCTATCAATATCCGGAAGCATTCAACACCGGCACTACTCGCATTGTGGTGACTAAAGAATATGCAAAATACGCTGCAACTGCAATGGGTGAGATCATTTATGAGCTGAACAATAACATCAACTCAAATAATTTCCCTGAGTTCGTTTATTCGGATGATATGAAAGATGCTGATCTTAAGAAATACAATATCATCGCCCTTTTATCTCAGCATGATCAGATGTTAGACAAGTTCCCTGACGCGCCGATCAGCTTTAGTAAAGAGTTTCGTCTGTATAATAACGAAAACAACAAGCCGGTTTATTCATTGTCGGATTCGGTATCAAACGGCCTGGCACAGATATTCTATGGACGAAGCAATAATGCCGTGCTGGTGCTTACTGCTACCGGTAAAGAACAGGCCGATGCCTTTACAGCTGCTTCAAAATCAATCACCGAACAGTTGTCGACATTATCGAGCAACGTTTGCGTGGCTGATGTAAACGGCAATAAATATTTATTCAATATCAACAAATCAAGCGAGAACCTGGAGTATGTAGATACCAAGAGCGCTTTGACCCGCTTCTGGGAAAACTATAATCTGTACATATTGCTCGGCATACTTGTACTGATATTAATGTCATTCCTCTATGTACGCTCAAAAGTTCAAAAATCGCAGGAGTTGTTTAATGAATAATTGCTGATAGTTTAAATAATAAAGCAAAGCGCACCTGAATTTAAGTTGAGCAGATAAGAATTGACAACTTTTAAAAAGTTGTCAATTCTGGCTCCGTGAAAACCTTTTATACTATAAAATGAAGATCTCTATTCCTGAACTTTTGGTTAATGATGGTTTTATTACGCCAGGTAATCGGGAAAAGATTGAAAATTTTTCTGCCAGAACAGAGCTGTCTTTTATCAAAATAGCGCTCAACTACGGCTACATCTCCCGCAAAAATTACGAGCGCTCGATGAGCAATGCGGGGTTCGACTTTAAACCCGTAAGAGAAGAGACATTTGACAAAGAAGTACTTGATAAAGTTGAGCTTTCATTTGCTGACGCCCACCTTGCACTACCTTTGCGCATAGAGAAAAAGAAAGTAGTAACCTTGATGGCCGACCCTAGCGACCAGCTATTTCTTGACTTCATCAGGATGACCTACAACATGGAGGCAGAGGTGATCGTTGCAGACGACCTCGACATCACCTGGATGACTCACCGGTTGTTGGGCGAAGACTATGTTAAATCCGCAGTATTTGAATTATTGAATCATGATGCAGAGAGTTCGGCCCTTACTACCTTTAGCACCGGTCAACTGGTTTTTATTTTCCTGATCATTGGTGGGTTGGCCGCCGGTTTGGTGCTGAATTTTAAGAACGTTACCATTATCGTCAACGTGGCAATGAGCTTGTTCTTCCTCATAGCTATCATCTTTAAGCTTTTCCTGTCGCTGGTTGGTTCCCGCTTTGAATTATATCAGGCTGTAGGGCGCGAGGAAGTTCGGAATGTAAAAGATGATGAAATGCCGGTGTATACCATCCTGCTACCGGTTTATAAAGAAGATAAGCTGATCAAAAAGCTGATCTGGAACCTGCAAAGCATCGACTATCCACGCGAACAACTGGATATAAAACTACTAATTGAAGAAGATGACGACCAAACCTTAAATGCGGTTCGTGGTCTCGACTTCCCTGCTATATTCGAAGTAATTGTGGTGCCGTTCCACATGCCGAAAACCAAGCCTAAAGCTTGTAACTATGGCCTGCATTTTGCACGCGGTAAATACCTTACGATTTATGATGCCGAGGACATCCCAGATACAGATCAGCTTAAAAAGGTAGTTACCCTCTTTGATAAGTTGCCGGATAACTACATCTGCGTACAAAGTGCACTAAATTACTTTAACCGCAACGAGAACTTCCTGACAAGGATGTTCACTCTTGAATATTCTTACTGGTTTGATTACATGCTGCCGGGACTGGATACGCTGGATATCCCCATTCCGCTTGGCGGAACCAGCAACCACTTTAAAATGGATAGCCTGATAGAATTAGGTGCCTGGGACCCGTTTAATGTGACTGAAGATGCAGATTTGGGTGTGCGTGCTTATGCCAAAGGCTATAAAGTAGCTATTGTAAACTCTACCACCTATGAAGAAGCCAACAATGAGCCATTCAACTGGATACGCCAACGCTCAAGATGGATCAAGGGCTACATGCAAACCTACCTGGTGCACATGCGCAGCCCCATCAAGCTGATCAAAAAAATTGGTTTCAGGGGCTTCATTGGATTTAACTTCTTTGTCGGCGCTACGCCAATCACATTCCTGGTATACCCGGTGCTGCTGTTTATCTTCCTGGCTTATGTAGTATTTAACCTGGCTGCCATCAAGACATTATTCCCGGACTGGGTGCTGTTTATGTCTATATTCAACCTGATGGTGGGGAATATTTTGATGATCTACGTAAACATGATGGCGGTATTTAAACGCCGTTTTTACGAGTTGATCCTGTTTTCTATTGCCAACCCGGTTTATTGGCTCATGCACTCGGCTGCGGCCTATATGGGGTTGTACCAGTTGATCGTCAAACCATTTTATTGGGAAAAAACCACACACGGCCTGAGTAAATTTAATAGCGCCACCAACGTTATCAACTAAATGAGGAACAGAAGAACATATCTCATTCTGATCACGGTTTTTATCGCGGTGTACTACCTGTTCCTGGGTATTTACCTGAACAGGCTGGGCTATTATAACCACGAGTCGCTGTTCTTTATCGAAAAAAGCAAGATACTTTTTGAAGGCTTAGGCAACCGTTTGAAGGTAATGGGTTTAACAACACCTGTCCTGCCCTTCTATGGTACGGTTTTCTTCTCGTGGATCAATCCGCAACTGGCGCCGGTGATAGCATCCGCGTTAGGTACGGCATTGCTGTTTTATGTAATGTGTACCACGCTGATCAAACGCACTAACGACGACTTCTATTTGTTGCTGCTCATTGTATTGTTCCTGTTTCACCCGGGGATATTATACAGCGCCTGCTCGGGTAAGTCGATTTATATGGTGCTGTTGTTCTTCTACCTGTTCTTTTTCCATATCATCCGGTTTTACTCATCAAATACCACCTTCCATATTTCTATTGCAAGTATCTGTTTGGTAATACTGGTATTTTGTGATTACAAGTTTATCTGGCTCACGTTGTTCTTTATACCCCTGGTATTGTTTATCGCTACACAGAGTTTGAACCTGGGCGAAAAAGAAACCATTTTCCGCCTGTACCAGAGCTTTAATAGTCCGGCGCTTCGGCGCAAATTGGTGAACAAAACATTCGCTATCTATATCATCCTGTTTATACTGCCACTGGCGTCGATCCTGATCTATAAGATGCTGAACCTGACTCACGCTAATGACTTCAATTATTTTATTGAAAGTCCGTATGCTACCTGGAGCGTATTATCTGATAAGGTAAATTTTGAGCAGGCAACCAGCTTCGCGCATTATCATTCCTCGCAGATATCACCTATTGTGACTGCCAGTATCGCCTTGTTTTGCCCGATGATATTGCTGGCAATCTACCTGTTCAGGAAAAGCTCCTACCAGATCCTGACGATTGCTGCGCCATTCGCCTTTGTGGAGTTTTTGCAGATCAAATACGATAAGATATTTCTTTCGCAGGAATATTTCCTCATCTTCCTGGTGCTGGCGATGCTTTGCGTAACGCTGAAGGTGCATGAATCGAGGAAGCAGCTTGGAATGAAGATAATATTAAGCTTCCTGGTACTGTTCCAACTGGTAACCGGATATTTCTTCCTTAAAAAATCGTTTCTTACCGAAGAGCAGGATTTTGTAAAGGTGTTATTCAACCCTATCCCCGTCGACCAGCAAGCCGACAATATGGATATGGCGGATTATATCAACTCCCTGCCAACCAATGCGCAGATCATGGTTGACGATGCCATTGCCTACCAGGTAGTGGCCTTTACCCATCATATTCAGCGCCTCACCATGCCTTACCAGGAATCATACCTGAGCTCGAGCGAAGCTCCAGAGCATTACGTGAACTACATTCTGGTAGCAACCGACCAAAATATTCTGACCGGCTACACCCAGCTCAATAGCCGCTACCTACCCGCCATCAAAAAATCCGACGGTCGCCTGAGCCTGCAAAAGGTTTATGAGACTGGGGATTGGGTGTTGTATAAGGTATTGTAGACTAGTTGAATGGTTGATTGAGTTAAGTGGTTGATTAAGTTAACGTATGCCAACCATTCAACATAATCAACTCAATCAACCATTCAACTCGCTCTACTGCCCCACCGCCTTATTCAACGCAATAATCGCCGTTTTAAAATGCTCGCGGGCTATCAGGAACTGGATGTTCACTTTGCGCAGGGCCATGCCGGCACTGATGATGTTGATGTCTTCCTTTGCTAATGCTTCGGTGCTGCGGGCCAGTAGTCCGGGTTGATCCATGTTGGAGCCCAGCAGGCATACCAGTGCCGATTTCTCTACCGTTATCTTCTCGAACTTCTTGCCCAGGTCGTCGATCAACTGCTGCGAGAAATCGCTCTCCCAAATCACAATCGAAATACTGTTGGCGCTGGTGGCCTTAAAGGTGTAGCTGATGCGGTGATCGTAAAACACCTGCATTATCTGCAAGTCGCTGCCCACGTTGCCTACCATCAGCGGATCGTAAACGTCGATGATCAGCATCTTGTCGTAGCCCGTTATCACCTCCACGCGCTTCAGGTCCGACACATAATCTTTGGTGATCAGCGTGCCTGGGTGCGCCGGCTCGAACGTATTTTTTATGCGCAGGTTAATGCCGTTTATCTCCAGCGGTTTGGACGCCTTGGGGTGAATAGCCTCCATGCCCACGTCGGCCAGCTGATCGGCAATGTCGTAATTGGTGAAGCCAACGGGCTTGCAATTGTCCACCCCAAC
>JAFAKI010000124.1 GCA_019235595.1 Mucilaginibacter sp.
TACGGCTTGGCCATCGGTAAGAATGGTGGCTTTATCAATTTTGGCGCTAACTATGAAAACCAGGGTAAAACCTTCAGGGCTATACCTGATACCAATTGGCAAACCAACTCAGATCCGATGCAGGCTCAACCGATTAGCCGCGAAAGAAGAGCTTTTGGTGATGGCTCTGTAGTATCAGGCGGCGGCATGTATAATATGGAAATACCTTTGAGCAGTTCATCTAAGACGACCTTTTATTCATTTGGAGGCTATAACTATAAACACTCAAATGTATATGCCTACACGCGTAGCTGGAACTATGATAATGGTCTCCGTCAAAATCCAACCAAATTCCCAACTGACGCCAAGGGTAACCTGATATTTGTACCAGGCATCATGCAGATAGGCGGCTATCCTGATGGATCGATTGGCCCGAATAATGTATATTATAATCCCCAGGAAGATGTTTATATTAAAGATGCCTCCAGCGCCATCGGTTTCCGCGGAACAACTGCCAGCAACTGGGATTGGGACATCAGCAATAACCTTGGCTGGAATGACTTCCACTATTGGGGCAACAAAACCTTCAATGCTTCGTTGCCTTACATCCCGGGCCGGCCAATTCAAACCCGTTTTGATGATGGTGGGTTCAACTTTTTACAAAACACTGCAAATGCTGATATTACTAAGCATTTTGGTGATGTTTTGAAAGGTTTGCAACTATCATTCGGTGCGGAGTTCAGGTATGAGCGTTATACGCTTTACGCAGGCGAACCTAATTCATATATAGATGGTGGCGCTAAGCTACCTAGTAAGGGCTCATTAGGACAGGACACGCTGATCTCAAAAGCATCGGGATCCGAAGGATATCCGGGTTATCAGCCATACGTATCGGCTTCTAACCCCGGCGATGTGGCTAATGCTCATCGCACCAATGAAGCTGCCTATGCGGAAGCAACTTTAGATGTAACCGATAAGTGGCTGATTGATGGGGCAGGTCGTGTTGAACACTATTCTGATTTTGGCGGTGTGGCAACATTTAAATTTGCTACCCGTTATAAACTGACCGATAATTTTAACCTGCGCGGTTCAGCAAGTACAGGCTTCCGGGCGCCAACCTTGCAGCAGATCAACTTTAGTAATACTAACACCACCATAATTGGCGGTAACCTGGTGTATACCAAGCTTGTTCCCAACTATTCGGAGATTGCAAAAACAGCAGGCATACCGAGATTAAAACAGGAAACCTCGACTAACTATAGTTTGGGTTTCGCGTGGCAACCTGCAGAAGGATTGAATGTGACTGTGGATGGATACGACATCAAAATTAAAAACAGGATAGTGATATCAGGTTTATATGCCACCGGCGACCCAACATTAGGAGCTCCGTTAAATAATATCTTACAATCCCAAAGCATCGGTGATGCTCAGTTTTTTGCTAATGCAGTTAATACCACTAACAAGGGTATAGATATTGTAGTGGATTATAAAAAACATTGGGGTAAAAACCATTTTGCAGCTTTATTTGCTGGTAACATACAAGAGTTAACGATCGATAAGATCAATATTCCGAAAACATTTAAAGGTTCAGCTTCTGATAGTGCTACCTTCTTTTCAGACCGTGAACAATATTTCCTGAAAGCCAGTGCGCCTAAGGATAAGTTTACATTGAACCTGGAATATGGTTACAGCAAAGTTTCTTTTGGAACCCGCTTTACCTACTTTGGCGATGTGAAGGAATTAGGTTTTGGCTCAGCAAATGCTCCTGCAGGTGCGGCCGATCCATTCTTCCCTTATGTAACAATGGACGCTACCGGAGCCGTGGTGCCCGAAATATTCGACTTTAAACCGAAGGTAACTACCGATATCTATCTTTCTATGAAGGTGAATAAAACACTTTCGTGGACATTGGGTATAGATAACCTTTTCAACGTGCACCCAAATACCAATGTAATAAAAGGTTCTGTTAATCCGAATAGTACCAGCTCATTTGGCGATAGCGAATCAGGCGGTCCGTTCGAGGCTGTGCAAATGGGCTTCAATGGTATGCGCATATTCACCAAACTGACTTTCCATTTCTAATTAAATTTCAACTACTAAGCTAAACCTCCGTTCTATCGAACGGGGGTTTTTTGTTGTATATCAATGTAGAATAGAGAAGTTTAGCTTAAATGGTTTATTGTTTAACTAAACTTTCCATCTTTGTAATGCATTTATCTGATCAATTCATCCCCTTAAAACCATCCTTATGAAATCACCATTACTTATCTTTTCATTTTTGTGCTTAAGTTTTGCAGGATTTTGCCAGACAGCCACTCCACCCAAAGACACCACTAAAACCTGGATTATTCACGGACAAAATACTTTTCTGATCAACCAGGCCTCATTTAATCACTGGGCTGCCGGTGGTACCAATGCCGTTGCGGCCAACCTGGTGCTGGATTATGATTTCAACTATAAAAAAGGCAAATGGAATTGGGATAACAAAGCCATTGTCGGTTATGGCCTGAGCAAACAAAACGGAACCGGCTGGCGCAAAAACGACGACAGGTTGATACTGAACAGTTTGCTTGGTTATCAGGTGGATTCTAAACACTGGTTGTATACCTTTTATACCAACTTCCAGACCCAGTTTACTGATGGTTATAATTACAATGCGAATGGCTCCCGTATTTTGATATCGGCACCGTTTGCCCCCGCTTATCTTACCTTTGGTCCGGGTTTTGCCTACAAGAAAAATGATAATTTCAGGATCAACATTTCGCCTGCTGCTGCGCGGTTTACCTTTGTTTCAAATGACTCGTTATCTTCCGTAGGCTCATTCGGGGTAACGCGCGGCAAAAAAAGCCTGTTCCAGTTTGGGGCTTCATTGGATGGCTACTATAAGGCCAATATTGCCACCAACATCTCTATCGAAAACATTTTGAAGGTATATGAGAACTATCTGAAACAACCACAAAATATCTATATGGATTATACCCTGAACCTGTTTATGAAGGTGAACAAGTTTGTCACCGTAAACGGTGGGGTAGAGCTGATCAACGACCCATATGCCAAAATACCTGTGCTAAACAATGGCGTCCCAGAAACGCATTCACTCTTTCAGGTGAAACAGATATTTGGAGCGGGGCTGACGTATAAGTTTTAAACCGCTTCAGGATGACAAATCCAGACTGAGGAGTGAATATTAAAATTATGCATGAAGAAAAAATAAAAAACCTTTTGGCGCTAAATTCAAGCGATAGATATTGGTATTCGATAAGAGAAATCGTTAAATTGGAATTAGTTTGGGCTATATCTACTGATGACTCTTGGGTTACGTTCGTTGATAAAAACGGTGACGAAATATTTCCCATCTGGCCTCATAAGGAAATTGCCGAAATTTGCGTATTTGAAGAATTAAAAGTTGAGAACTACTTCATAAAAGCTATTAAATTTGAACTCTTTATTAAATATTGTATACCGGATATGGAAGAAGATAATATTTCATTCGGGATGTTTTATAATAAAGGAAGAGAGGCTCTTGTTGTAAATCCTCAACAGCTTTTTACTGATTTAATGGATGAGTATAACAAAGGTTTAGACGAGGATATTTTATAAATAACCCCCAGCTGACCCCACACTGGTTTAAGTCTTCCGTAGGGCGACTTAAATCATAATGGAAAATGGAGGACTCTGTCCGGGTATGCGCACGTAGAGTTTATTCTGGGAATAGAAGTTCATTCCTGCTACAAATACCGGACAGAGTCCTACTACCATTTGTGATTTAAGAGTGAACTCTTAAACCAGTATACGGACTATTTATCCAACAACCACAGGTCAACAGAAAATGCGCCGCTTCCTTCTATCACGATCACCAGGAGTAGTGTCAGCAGCAACACAAAATACTCTATTCCCTCACCTTTCTTTTTATTAAACCAGTTGAGTGACCAGCCATCCGGTGCATGTACGATAAGGGCGCCGGTAAAAATGATAAAATTACCGCCGGCAGCAATTCTTCCCATGACGCCAAATATCAACGCTATACTGCCCAAAGACTGGCCGATTATAATTAACCAGGCAATAAATAAAGGGATTTTTTTACTTTTCAAATCTTCAAGCGTCCCTTTAATCCCGGGGCCGTTAAACCACCCGAAAAGCTTTTGCATGCCATACGGAAAAATAATTATCCCGGCGACCACCCGAAGCAATAGGCAGACGTAATCAGTGTTGGTTTGCAGTAGTTTTTGAAGCATTCACATTTTTATATGAATTTACGCAAACTTATTCTGATGCTCTTACACTATACGCTAAAGTTCGCGACCGTTTAATAATGATCATTTCGGCAACAATCAGGTTAGGCACCCAGCAAAGCCAGGATATTACCCGATAGGCAGCGATAAAATCAATATGCAATAAATCCGTTGATATGGGCAGGTAAATACGCAAAGTGACCGCCGCAAAAGTGAGTGCATAATTGCGTATCATCCAGTTTTCGTGTTGTTTAATGTCCCTTTTCAGTATCCTGGTGTAGGCCATTAACACGGTGAAAAACCAGACAACGGCTAACGAGCCAAAGCCTAAAGTACAGACAATTCCACCCGAGGCAAACAGTGCGATGTAAAAGCCGGCGATGCTGCTGAGTGTTACAGAGCCTACATAAATTTTACCTATTGTTCGATGAGTATTCAGGTAGCGGTCACGTATTTTCTGACTGAATTGCGTCCAGCCGGTCAGCAAAGCGATACCTCCAAACGTGATATGGATATAAAATGCTGTGTGCCATGCGGTACTGGCAAGCAGCTCTGCGGTTTTGCTTGCCCAAAGCCCTTTGCCATGCATGTCGACGATGTAATAGGTGAGCGGGTATCCACCGACTGATAATGCTAAAAAAGCAAATAGGATCCAGACAAAAGTTTTTCTTTTCATTATTTTAATTGTTGATGGATGATTGGAAATATCTTTTCTAAGAACAGGTTTGAGGCTTTAATAGCAGTTGCATCGCTAATGCTTTCGTTCACTGAAATTACAGCTTTTTTAGCCGGAATTGCAAATACAAACTGGCCGCCCCAACCCAAACCGTAGGTTATTGGTGTTCCGTTATAGTTAAAGTGATAAAAACATAAGGCATAGGTTGAACCGTCAAATCCCCAGGGAGTTCTATAATAAACGGCGGGCTTCAGCAATTCAGCAATCCACTTTTTCGGAACCACTGCTTTGCCGTTATAATTCCCCTTATGGAGCAGCAGCGAGCCGATCTTGTTCATATCCGCAGTAGG
>JAFAKI010000379.1 GCA_019235595.1 Mucilaginibacter sp.
CGCTGATAGAAGCGTGGCCCTTGACAGTTTATACGGCTTTGCGCTTTTTGTTGCTTACAAGACGAAAATGAATTAATCTGCTCAAGCAATTACTTCCTCCTCAACTGTCTATCTGCCAACGTGATAACCCCGATCATAATCGTCGCCCAAATCATTTCCTTTTGACCTATCGAATTCTGCTATAGCAGAAATTATGCTGTTTTTCACATCTTCCCAGCGCAGGCGGCGATCCCTAAGTTTCAACGGCACGTCGAAATCAATATCATTATGGTATAGTAAAGATGACCTGGCCATGCTGGAGTTTACATTAGGATACTTCGCACAATAAAAATTGATGATGTTTTCCATCGAGAATTCTTGAAGCAAATAATGAATGTCGATAAAATCTTTAATCCGGTTGCCGCTGTTGACGATGGCATTAACTTTCATCGCCGCAATATCTTCCACAGACATCATTCTGATGCCTTGTTCAATGGCCAGCGGTTTGACTGATGGATATTGATGCGTGATCAAATCAAAATCAACCTGCCCAATATTTCCGCTTACGTAGTTGTCTTTTTGACGTTTGATTTGCGCGTTGTACTGCTTTTGAAGATGGGTGGCAAGTTTTGCCGAATTAAATTCCGACGAATTGAACAAATCGATGTCGATGGACTCCCGATGGCCGAGTTTTAAAGCTAATGCGGTTCCACCGACTAAGTAAAATGTGTTGAACTGCTGATCCCGCATCAGCCGGTTGATCAAATCCAGTGTCCCTGGTTTAACTGTTTCTTTGTGTAACATTTGAGCTCTTGTTTGCTCAACTGAAAATATTCACAAACAGCATCGGCGGTAATGTCGGAAAGGTATACGATCTCATTTTTTAAAGCGTAAATGACTTTGTCAATACCGTAAAATCGTATTAATTCCTTCCATTCCTCCTGATTACCTTTATCCAGCACCCGTTCTATAATGGTTTTATATGCCTTTTGCCAGTTGATCTTTCCATATTCAAAATCCCAAAACAAAACCTTGGGAAGATTTGGTCTCGCCACGTGCGATAATAAAGGTTGCCGTGCAATTTTAACCTCATCGTTTTCAAACGGGACTTTCTTCTTGGATAGATAATTACTGAGCGTGTGATAATTGAATTCAGGGTAGCTGTCACAAAAATTCTTTAAACTGGAAAATACGTCTATGTCCGTTCCGGCAAATCTCTTCCATTGCACCACGACTACCCGTTTGTTGACTTCATTTATCATAAGACAAATTTAACCAAAATATAATTGTGCCAAACATTTATAAATATTTGTCAATTGATGGTTAATAATAAAATTGATTAGTTGTTCAGATATACTTCTGTTTAAGCACTGCCATGTCCTGGCTGACCTTCATGTCCAGGATCTTCGCATAGTGCTGGGTAGTACGGATATTCTTATGTCCAAGCATTTTGCTTACGCTTTCGATGGATACACCGTTAGCCAACGTTACGGTTGTTGCGAAGGTGTGCCGGGCGATGTGATAAGTCAGTTCTTTAGTGATACCACAGGTATCGGCGATCTCTTTTAAATAGCTGTTCATTTTCTGATTGCTCAATACCGGGAGCAGCAATCCATCATCAACGCATTGGGGATGGTCTTCATATTTGTCCATTAGTTCCAGGGCTTTTGGCAATAAAGGCACCCTTGAATCAGTATCGGTTTTCTGCCGGCTGGTATAAATCCATTTTTGGCCGTCGATGCCCGGTACGATCTCTGAACGTTTCAATTTTTTTACGTCTGCATAGGCAAGCCCGGTATAGCAACTGAACAGGAAGATGTCTCTGACCTGCGATACCCGGTCACTAACCAATTTCTTGTTTGCTAATGTTTCGAGCTCTTCGCTATTGAGAAAATCGCGTTTTATCTCCTTTACCTTTGGTTTGTATTTCACGAACGGGTCTTTATCCAACCAACCATTGGCAATACATATCAGGATGATCTTTTTGAAGTTTTTCAAATATTTAACCGTCGAATTGTTGTTGCAATTTCTTTCCGATCGGAGGTAAAAATCATAGGACATGATAAATTCATGATCTATGGCGCGTATATCAATATCTGCTACTTGATATTTGAATAACAAAAATTCTTTAGTGTGCTTAAGACTTATTTCATAACGGTCATGCGTGCCTTTTGAATACTCTTTCCCAATAAGGGCTTCGATTTGCCTATTATGCTCTTTGAAGATAGGGACAAGCATTCTGTCAGGAACAGTTTCAGTTTTTCCAAGCAACAGGTTTTTGAGGCCAACTGCTGTCTGCGGCAGTTTTCTTTCGATCATAACACGGTGCACTTCATACACCTCGTGCTCCAATGTTTTCAGGTAGGTGTTGACCGACCTGACGTCTTCACTGGTGCCGTTCAGTTTCTGACGGTTTGTGCTCCACTGGTCGGGTTTGACATAGCGTTTAGAGGAGATTTCGATGCGTACCCCATCGATTGTGATGCGCAGGTAGATTGGGGCAAGGCCCTGGGTGTTCATTTTTGATTTCTTTAAGTAAAAGAGTAGTCCAAAAGATTTGTTCATCGCAAAAGCTTTTTAAGTGAATAAAATTAGTTACTTAATACGCTGACGTCAAGATGTTTACTTATTAAACAGGTTGATATACAGCAACTTATAAGCTTTCCGGTGACCCGTTGGTTTTCAACGATCGAGGTCACCAACAGGTCACCGGAAGAATGCGATTTTTTGGTTTATTTTGGTGGTGGCTACAAATGAAAAACGCCGTAAATCATTCATTTACAGCGTTTTTGGCTTCATTTGAAATATAACTTGCGGAGAGAGAGGGATTCGAACCCCCGGTACCTGTTACAGTACACCTGATTTCGAATCAGGCACATTGAACCGCTCTGACATCTCTCCGTGGTTTTAAATATGGGCTCCAAAAATAAATAAAATCCTATTGATAACAATCCGGCTTTCTCAAATTATCTTCTGATTAGCCATTTCCTAAACTTCAAATCCGGCGGGTAATTAACTACTTCAAATTTTTTACGCAAACGTTTGTTTTTGTATTTCGAAAAGGATTTTCGCCCTTGCTTTCAGCAGTTTGATTTTGTATTGCCAGCTGCACAATAGAAATTCAGCTCAAAGAGTTGTAAATATTTCAGGTCTCGCTTTGCTGGATTAAACAGGAAGGTTTTTCTTTTTTTAAACCGACAATTTGAAAGTTCTGCAACGCAAACGTTTGCGCAATCTGATTTTTTTAGTCGGATGCCATAGTTCTTATCTTCAGGAACTGGTAACACAAAATTAATAGTTGCTTCCTCCTAAATTATTAAATATTTAAATTTGTTGTTCCCAGTTTAAAACCAATTTATGAATCATAGGATTGCTGATAAGCGTTTTGCTGTCATTTGCGTGGCGATTGCTATTGCCGGAACGATCATTAGTCTTAGCGCATGTCATCACGCGTCCGAAAGCTCAGTTGCCGCTGAAGAAATACCTGATCAGGTCAGTTATAATTTTAATATCCGACCTATATTATCCGATAAATGTTTCAAATGTCACGGCCCCGATGCCAATAAGCGTCAGGCTAATCTGAGGCTTGATATACCCGAAAGCGCTTACGCGGCATTAAAGGACGAACCGGATAAACATGCTCTTGTGCCCGGCGATCCCGGAGCGTCTGAACTTTACCGCAGGATCACCACAAAGGATTCGAGCGACATGATGCCGACGGTAAAATCAAACCTCAAACCTTTATCGCCATATGAGGTAAAGCTTGTCAAAAAGTGGATACAGCAGGGGGCTAAATACGAGAAACATTGGGCGTTTGTACCGCCAAAATCTCCGGCAGTACCTGAAGTAGACGATAAATCCTGGCCTAAAAATACCATCGACTATTTCGTGCTGCATAAGCAGGAGCAAAAAGGTTTTACGCCAAATCCGGAAGCTGACAAGGAGAGATTGCTGAAACGGCTTTGTTTTGACCTGAACGGATTGCCGCCTGATATCGCCCTGATGGACCGCTTCCTGGCCGATAAAAGACCCGACGCCTATGAAAAAATGGTAGACGAACTAATGGCACGTCCAGCCTACGGCGAGAAGATGGCGCTGCATTGGCTGGATATTGCCCGATATGCCGACTCACATGGTTACCAGGATGATAATTACCGTTCACAGTGGCCATGGCGCGATTGGGTGATACATGCCTACAATGAAAACCTTTCTTACAAAGATTTTATTACGTGGCAACTAGCCGGAGATCTGATTCCCAATCACACCAGAGAGCAGTTGCTGGCTACAGGTTTTAACCGCAATCATAAAATTACCGAAGAAGGGGGTGTTATTCAGGAAGAATACCGCGTGACCTACGTGACTGACCGTACCAACACGTTTGGCAAAGCCCTAATGGGGGTAACGCTGGAATGCGCTCATTGTCACGATCATAAATACGATCCTTTCTCGCAGAAAGAATATTACCAGATGTTTTCGTTCTTTAATAGCGTTAAGGAGCCAGGTATACAATCAACCGTCGGTGGGCCTGAAACCTATGCCAAAAGACCAATGATGCAGATCAGTAATGAGGATGCAAAAAGCGTATTGAAGTTTGTAAATAAAATGGATACGGGGAAACTGATCGTATCAGTTATGGGTGATAGCGAAGTTTACCGAAAAACATACATTTTAAAACGCGGCAACTATGACTCGCATGGCGATGAGGTATTCCCAGGCACGCCCACGGCCATTTTGCCTTTCAACAATTCCTATCCCAAAAACAGGCTCGGATTAGCAGATTGGGTTTTTGATGATAAAAACCCGTTAACGGCCAGAGTGTATGTCAACCAGATATGGGAAGAATTCTTTGGCAGAGGCATTGTGAAAACATTGGGAGATTTTGGCATGCAAGGCGACCTGCCGTCGAATCCGGAATTGCTTGATTGGTTGGCGGTAGATTTCAAAACACATGGTTGGAATATCAAGCGATTGGTAAAACAGATCGTAATGTCGTCGACTTACAGGCAATCAGCAGTGGTTACTCCCGATAAATTAAAAAACGATCCTGATAATATCCTGCTTTCGCGCGGACCTCGCAGCCGCCTGCCTGCCGAGTATATCAGGGACATGGTTTTGGCAAGTAGTGGTTTGTTAAACAAGACTATTGGCGGGCCGAGCGTTAATCCATATCAACCGGCGGGCTTGTGGGAGAGTACCACATCCGGCCGCGGACAATTGGCAAGTTACAGACAGGTGCACGGACCGAATTTGTACCGGCGCGGAATGTATACACTCATAAAACGTACTTCGCCGCCTGTGGAGATGGCCATTTTTGATGCCAGCAACCGTGATCAATGTGAAGTACAGCGTATGCGTACCAACACGCCATTACAGGCACTCGAAATGATGAACGATCCAACTATGCTGGAATCCGCAAGAGTATTGGCGCAAAAGATGCTACCCGAAAACAGTCAGCCTAAGGATAAGATTTATACCGCTTTCAGAAGGATACTCTGCCGCAAGCCAACTGAAAAGGAGATGAGCATTTTAACCTCTTATTACCAGGATCAATTGAAATCGATCAACCAAAAAGATGCTGAAAAACTTTTAGCTGTCGGTGAATATCCAATGTCAGCAGATCTGGATGAAATTAAACTGGCGGCCATGATGAAAGTGATTGATACGATATATAACTTAGAAGAAGCCATTACTAAAACCTGATTATGGAAAAAGAATTTTTGGAGCACGGTCTCAGTATCAACAGGCGCAAGTTTCTGTCGAGGTTGAGTTTGGGTATTGGTAGCGTGGCATTGGGGTCACTACTCATTCCTGATTTGTTATCAGGAGTTAACGGTGACAGCGGGGCAGATTTTATACCCGGCATTCCGAACTTTGCACCGAAGGCCAAGCGGGTAATCTATCTTTTCCAGGATGGGGCACCCTCGCAATTAGAATCATTCGACTATAAACCCAAATTGCGCGAAATGTTCGGGCAGGAACTACCGCCTTCGGTTCGCGGTAGTCAAATCCTGACCGGGATGACTGCTTCGCAAAAGTCATTCCCGTTAGCTGGGTCGTACTATGATTTTAAGCAATACGGAAAGTCAGGGGCATGGGTGAGCGACTTGTTTCCGCATATAGGGAGCATAGCTGATGATATTTGTATCGTCAAGACACTTTATACTGAAGCTATTAACCACGATCCGGCGCTTACATTTTTCCAAACAGGTGCGCAACAAGGCAACAGGCCTAGTATGGGTTCGTGGGTGAGCTATGGTTTGGGAAGTGAAAACAAAAACCTGCCAGCGTTTACAGTACTGCTGTCAAAAGGTAAAGGAAACGGGCAAGGTGTTTATTCTAAACTTTGGAGCAATGGTTTCCTTGACTCTATACACCAGGGTGTATTGTTCAGCAGCAGCGAAAATCCGGTACTTTATTTGAATGATCCTGAAGGCATGAACCGTCATGAGCGTCGCAAGATGCTGGATAAACTCTCAGAATTGAACGAGATATCCTATAAAGAATTCCAGGACCCAGAGATCACCACCAAAATAAAACAATACGAAATGGCATACCGTATGCAGACAGCTGTTCCGGAGATTATGGATGTTTCTAAAGAACCGGATGATATTGTGAAATTATATGGGCCTGAATGCCTGGTTCCGGGCACCTATGCAGCTAATTGTTTGTTGGCACGCAAGCTCTCTGAAAACGGCGTAAGGTTTGTTCAGTTGTATCACCAGGGATGGGATCAGCACTCGAATTTGCCTATGGAAATGGCCGGACAAGCCAAAGATGTCGACCAGGCATCAGCAGCGCTGGTAACTGATCTGAAACAACGGGGCTTGCTGGACGAAACGTTGGTAATTTGGGGCGGCGAATTTGGTCGGACTAATTACAGCCAGGGCAAATTGGAAAAGAAAAACTACGGGCGCGACCATCATCCGCGCTGCTTCAGCATCTGGATGGCTGGCGGTGGTATTACTCCAGGCGTAGTTTATGGCGAAACAGACGATTTTGGCTATAACATTGTGAAAAACCCGGTACACGTTCATGATTTTCATGCAACAGTATTGAATCAATTAGGCATCGATCATACCAAGCTGACTTACAAAAGTTTGGGCAGACGGTATAGGCTTACAGACGTAGCCGGAAATGTGGTAAGAGATATTATTTCCTAACATTTTAATAATCATGGAGAGAAGAAATTTTATAAAGACATCAGCTATTGCTTCGGCAAGCTTTTTTATTGCCAAAGATCTGTTGGCCAAGGATAACGGCCCAATTTACGGTCATGGCAATATGCGTTACCGGATGGATAACAAATGGAGCAAGGCTGATCCGAATATTAATCCTGTTAACGACTGCCACGAGATGGTGCAGGATAAAAAGGGAAGAATATTATTGCTGACCAATGAGACAAAAAACAATGTACTGATCTACAATAAATCGGGCAAATTACTGGATACCTGGGGGCATGAGTTCCCGGGTGCACACGGTCTGACATTGGTTAATGAAAACGGCACCGAGTTTTTGTTTATCACCGATACCGTAAAACATCAGGTATATAAAACCACCATTGACGGAAAAGTATTGATGACGATTGATGTACCACTAGAAACAGGCGTTTATAAAGAGGCAAAGGACTTCATTCCGACAGAAACTACCGTAGATAAGAACGGTGACTTTTTCATTGCCGACGGTTACGGTTCACAATACGTTATCCACTACGATAAGGATGGAAAGATTAAAAACTACTTCGGTGGTCGTGGCGATGGGGATGAGCATTTGGATAATGCGCACGGCATTGTGATAGACCGGCGAAATGTAACGCCAACGTTGTTGGTTACCGATCGTACACGCAATTGCTTTAAACGATTTAGTATGGCTGGGAAATTGCTGGAAGTAATTAAATTGCCCGGCGCATGTGTGTGCCGTCCGGTAATAAAAGGCGATCATTTGTATGCTGCTGTTTTGCGCTCCCCTGATCTGGGTAAGGAAAATTCGGGCTTTACAACCATTCTTGATAAGAATAATAAAGTTGTTTCTAACCTGGGTGGTACTGAGCCGGTTTATAAAGATGGTGTCTTACAACCAATGGCTCAGGCCGAAAAAATATTCCTTAATCCGCATGATGTTTGCGTCGACAACGATGAGAACCTTTACGTGGCGCAATGGGCGTCGGGTAAGGTGTATCCGTATAAATTTACCCGTGTTTAATTGCTTGCTGCCTGTTAAATGATAAAAAACAACTACAAGGGTGTTGCAGGTAATTTGTTATTTGCGCTGAATATTTTCATAATCGTTTTGGTGATTGCCGGGGATAACCTGGTGATACCGGTATGGCTGCAACCTGTGGGACGTCTTCACCCGATGATCCTGCATTTTCCCATCGTGTTGCTGATACTGGCGATGCTGATGGAGTTTTTCCGGTTCAAATCAGCATTCGCAAACGAGAAGCTTTATGATGGGTTCACCACCGTTTTACTGCTCTCGGGAGCCATATTAGCAGCCGTGACGGCTATTATGGGCCTATTCCTGGCTCGCGAACCTGGTTATGACAGTAACAGCGTGCAATGGCACAAATGGTTTGGTGTAACTATCGTATTTATATCATCCGTTATCTACTGGCTGCGAAATGCTTCGTGGTATAAATCGCCAGTAGCGCAATCCGGAGCCGTTGCGACGGTTTGTTTCCTGATGATTGCCGGTCACTATGGCGCCAATATTACCCATGGCGATAATTTTGTATTAGGGCCTGTGATGAAGAACTCCAGGCAACAAGTGCCCATTGACCAGGCACTGGTTTATCGTGATGTGGTTCAGCCCATATTCGAGACCAAATGCATCAGCTGTCACAATCCCGACAAACTGAAAGGCGGATTAATGCTGATCGATGAGAAGTCAGTTTCAAAAGGAGGGAAGTCGGGCAAACTGTTCGTGCCCGGTCAGCCGCAGGTAAGCCTGTTGCTGGAGCGTATTCATTTACCTGAAGAAGAAAAGAAACATATGCCGCCATCCGGCAAACCTCAATTAACTGCTGCCGAAATGAGCGTACTTTATCAATGGATTAAAGAGAATGCTGATTTTAAAAAGAAGGTTACCGATCTCCCAGCAACTGATTCACTACGCATTGCGGCGGCACTGTTTCTGAAACCTGCTGAGGCATTCGAGGAACGATATGATTTTGCGGCTGCGGATGAAAAGGAGGTCAAAAAGCTTAACAATAATTACCGTGTTATTTATGAGTTGGCAACTGGTTCACCGGCTTTGGCAGTAAATATTTATAATAAATCTACCTACAACGCTAAGGTGCTCGATGAATTAAGCCCGATAAAGAAGCAGGTGGTGTCCATTGATCTGAATAAGATGCCAGTGAAAGATGGTGATCTTAAAACTATTGCCCGGTTCGAAAATCTCAGGACGTTGAATCTTAATTTCTCCGATGTTACCGGTAGTACATTGAAGGACCTGTCGTCGCTGAAATATTTGCGCTCCCTATCGCTTGCCGGCACCAAACTGAATGCCCAGGCATTAGATCAGCTGAAGTTACTAAAAGGCTTAAAAGAAGTGGTGCTTTGGAACACAGGGCTAACTTCACAAGCATTGCAGGCCTTTCAAAACACCAATAAAAAATTAATGCTTCTGGAGGGGTTTAAGGGCGATAATAAGCCAATGAAACTGATCCCGCCGCAGGTGAAAAATACAACATTTGTTTTCAACAAACCGGTACAATTGGTTATTACAAATCCTATCAAAGGGGTTGATATTCGCTATACAACTGATGGGAGCGAGCCTGATAGCGTTAAATCTGCCTTATACAAGCCCGGTATTATGATCAGCGATAATACTATTGTCAAGGCAAAAGCATATAAGGCAGGGTGGTATGGTAGCGATGCGGTGAGTTATTTGTTTTATAAAAATACGTTTTTGCCTGACAGTATCTCGCTCATCAAACCGGTTAACGAACGCTACCAGGCCGATGGCGCTAAAACCCTGACCGATGGCGAGCTGGGTGGAATGAGTTTCGGCAACAATAAATGGCTGGGTACACAAAACGATATGGAAGTGATGTTGTATTTCAAGAATCCTGTAAAGCCTAATACACTGACTTTAAACTGCCTCAAAATGATCGGTAGCCAGATATTTTTGCCAACAGAAGTACTTGTTTGGGGAGGTTCAGATATGCAACACTTAAAAGCTATCGGCTCATTAAAAACCGGGCTTCAAAAGAAAGGCGATCCTGATATTTTACAACCTTTGGTTTGCAAACTGCATGAAACTGCGCCTATCAATTGTATAAAATTCGTGGCTAAGCCCATTTATAAGTTGCCAGAATGGCACCCGGCAAAAGGTAAGCCATCCTGGGTGTTTGTGGATGAGGTTTTTGTTAATTAAGACAACAAAAAGCGATTCATTTCACAGTATCTCCACATATCCGTCCGTTCCATTTACCCGAATTTTTTGTCCGTCATGGATCAATTTAGTGGCGTTCTCCACTCCAACAATCGCGGGCAAACCATATTCGCGCGCGATTACAGCCCCATGGGTCATCATTCCGCCAACCTCAGTAACGAGGCCCTTTATAGATACAAACAATGGCGTCCAACTCGGGTCGGTAAAAGTAGTAACCAATATGTCTCCACCTTCCAGGTCAGCATCTTCCATGTCGAGAATGACACGCGCCCGTCCCTCAATAATTCCGGCAGAAACAGGCAGACCAATAATTGCTCCGGCCGGTAGGTTTTCCCGTTTATACTTACCTGTAACAATCTCGCCATCGGAGGTGATCACTCGTGGCGGCGTTAGTTTTTCATTTATTTTATGCTCGTCCTTTCGTCTGTTGATAAGCTGGTAATCAATATTATGTGTGAGAACTACCTCATGAAGTTCTTCGAACGTGAGGTAGTAAACATCTTCTTTTTCATGAATAATGTTAGCCTGAATGAGTCGCTCGACTTCCTTCAACAAAGCCTGCTTATAAACGAAGTAGCGGCTCACTATACCATATTTAGGATATTCACGATAGCCGACAAAATTTCTTAACAAGCTGATCATCTGTTTCGTCTCATTAGCCTTTTGTTTACCATCAGGCAATTGGTATAGGCGATCCAATAATTCCCGCTCTTTTTTCAAAGCTTCTTGTCGCCCCTGTTCAAATTTTCGGCCGCCTTCGCCCGGCTCAAAGTTTTTTATGTTATTAAGGATCACAGGTAACAGCGTAGCGGGTTTCTCGCTCCAGCGCGCTTTGGTGATATCAATCTCACCCGCGCAACGCATTCCGTATTTGTTAAGATATGCCTGGATAGCCTCGTAGGCCTGTTGGCCACCTTCGAGTTTTGACAGCCGATCTAAAAAGTTATCGTCTTTTGTCTGTTCCAGATATTCAATCACATCCGGATAAGGCCTGATTGCATCTGCAACATCCAATAACGCCAAACCCATTTCCGAGGTAATATTATTGGGTGCAGATTGAGAAAGCGTATCGGCCACATTTTTTTCGCCTAACCATTTCTCTATGTTTTCATTTATCCAGGTAGTCGAATCGACCGCAGCTATAATCGCTGCCATATTTTGCGGATTAAATAAGTTCTTTCGTGACTGCTGGAAATCGTCTAAAATAAAATCAAATAGATTCGGTCCCGATTTTGTTTTGATATTTTGTTTTAACGTTTCTAAATAAGTTTGACTGCTTTTGATCAGGTCAGCTGCCACCGATGGACTATTTTCTATTTGCGCCAGGATATCCGCAGACGACTTGCCTTTACTGCTTTTGATGGAACCTGGTTCTTCTTTACCATCTTGTATTGTTTTTATAAAATTCCCGCGCTCTGTTATGGTGATAAGCGCATCCTTAATCAGCGGATCATGTTCGCCCATCACATCTATCATGGTTTTTCTGCCAGCAGGCGAAGCCAAAGCTGGCGCAATATCAACAAACAACCGCCCACCCGCTTTAAACATAGGACGCGCTGCCGTCAACTGCCACAAAGACAAACCCAATGGTTTCATGGCATCGGTCATCATTTGCTGATGACCCACCGATACGTACACGTGATTTTCCTTGTCGTTTGCTTCGGGGATAGGGTATAGGGTAGTGATCGGCCTGCTTTGGACAATATAAAAAGCATCTTCAGCCATACACCATTCGATGTCCTGTGGCGATCCAAAATGCTTTTCGATTTTTCT
>JAFAKI010000053.1 GCA_019235595.1 Mucilaginibacter sp.
CCCGCTTCATATAAAATGCCACATCTGCCATTATCAGTTATCATCCGGAAAGAATCAATATCGGTCACAATCGGCAAACACCCGCACGACATCGCCTCACAAACCGCTGTGCCGCTGCCTTCATAATGCGACCCGGATAATATGATATCAGCGCTATTGAACCAATATTGCAGATCATCATGCGGGACGCGACCCACCAATGTTACAGACTCTTTTTGGTCGGAGTTGTTCAATTTTTCTTTCACTTCCTTCAACAATTCTTCGGTGTGATAGACCATGTATAATCGGGCAGAAGTATTTTCCTTAGCAAATTCCAGGAACGCGCTTAATACTGTCAGCGGATCTTTATTGTCGTTAAGCCGCCCTACCCAAAGAAAGATTAAGCCATTTTGGACACCAGTTTTTTGCCGAGCCTTAAACTTATCCATCGGCGAGAAGATAGACGATACCTCCATTACCTCATGTATTTTGTCGCCCGAGCTGATATTGCCTTTTTTTACCCAGTCTAAGCCCATCTTGCGCGACGCAAATAGATAGGCGTCAATATATCTATCTGCAATTCGCTGAAGATGTTTTTTGAAACCGGTCAAAGGTTTTTCGGCGTGGTGCTGGGCAATCACCTTTGTTTTTTTGTTCAACTGCAAGCCTAACTGGATGAATTGAAATGGTTTATGCAGTCCCTGTACAAATACGATATCCGGGTTGAAGCTTTTTACAAGCTCGTGTAGCTTTTGCGGGAAAAGCTTTTTCTTTTTACCAAAATCTATAAAGTAGTAATGAACATCACGATGCAGGTACTGACCCTCATAATTGATTTGCTTAATATTTATGACGGTATTATTAGCGGCTAAACAAAATAAGATGCCCGTATATCCTTCAGTCCTTTCAATCCAGCTTTCGGGTGAATCAAATTCCAACGAAGGGTTATAAGTGACAAATACGTAGACCATACATTTTTTTGTTAGAATACGCCGTCGATACCTGTATAGTTGCCTTGCTGAAATTGTAAGAAGCTGATATGGTAAAGGGAAGATGAATTTGGTCTGATCACTTTATGATTCAAAATTTTACCAACCATTAGCATATGGTAGCCCATTTTTTTATGCTGAATGATTTCAATTTCCTTGTATGAACCGGTGAAATCGGGCACCGGGAAGCGGAATAATTCACTTTCTGACACGTCAAAAGGTAATTTATCCATGGGTGTCGGCGCTGTGCTTGAATGTTTCCCCAGATCATAAACAGTGTTAATATCAACCTGGTCGGTATCGCAAACAACCACCTTTTTTGCTTCTAATATTTTGTTTAATGTAATGTTGGTAGTCCGTAAGCCAAGTATGTACATATCGTCTTCAGGGATGTAGGCATGAATATCCATCGGGAATACATTGTAATATTCGTCATCCTTGTACGATACTACAATGATGTTCCTGGGATAGGAATAAAGCGCGCTGATCACTCTACGATGATAATAGGTGTTTTTTTTCGAGCGCAGAAGATATCCAAACAGCACCAATCGATGTAAAGCAGTAAACTGATGGTTTCTTGTTTTTTCAACCCTATAAAGTAACAAGGTTCCACTGCTGGTTGGTATTTTTTCTATAAGGTTGAGACTTATCGACGCATTTACTTTGTTGCCTTTGGTAAACTGTATTTTCGTTTTTTCAGTATTAATTGAGCCCGCTTGTTCCGCCGGCAACCAGATGGCCATGCAAAAAGGGTCGAGGCAGATCATACCATGACTTCTGCTTATATCTATCGCTCTCCCTGCATTTTTCAGAACAACTTTCTCCTCGATCTGGTTCTGTAAAAGCCGGATGATGTAAAAGGTTTTGATCTTTGCATCCTTAAAGAAAAGCTTTTTAATAAACGAACGCATAGAAAGGTTTTTGAATCAGTTGTCAGAAGGTATCCACATCCGCGTAAGTGAATTTAATTTTATCCAGCGGGATACGTGAACCTAAATCCTTAAAAAGTACATAAAACGAAGGCTGAGCAGGATACCGCGACGAAAGTAACCACGACAACCTGGTCTGGTGACTGGTATGAAACTGTATATTCTTCAAGCCGAGTTTCATAGCCAATTTCTTAAGATTGATCAGCATGGTATCAAACTCACCGGAAGGGCAGCTTACATCACCCACAACCAGCCCGTTTTTGATCTTTATCCATAGCAAGGCATCGCCTATTTGTATCACGCGCGTGTCGCTATATTTTTTGTAGTTCAAGTAAAGCGCATTCCTGTTTACTCCGGCAAAACCCTCTTTAAACACAGCATTCTCAATACCTTTTTTTGATACCAGGTAATCTTTCAGAATGTATTCCTGGTAATGCTCATATACTTTCTTTAAAAACGGGATCTTCCTGGTAACGCTATCGAGTGAAATCATGCCGGTAGCTATGTTATAGTAAGCCAGCGTTTCAGTCATTTGCCACTTTAGCCGGACCAGGAAGCCATGGAGTGAGTTTTGATTAGGAAAACCGAATATTAGGCTTATACCTTCTTCCATACTTAAGTCGAAAGTGAGATTGGCCAATTGCACAAACAGCCCTTTAAACTGGTATTTGGGGTGCGTCATGGTGTCAGCCGATTGGGCAGCCAAATAGAGTTGGTCGCCATAACGGATAAAGCAGGGAATAACCCCGTAATAAGCTATCGGGTTATGACGCTCGTTAAATGCGATATAACCCACATGCTCTACACCAGTATAAGAAGTGTCATACTTTTTTGAATAGTAACCCGGTGCAACAGAGCGTCCATACACCTCATGATATAGTTTCTCCAGGCTATTGATATTTACCTTGCTCAGCCTTTCAATATGGTAGCCCTTCATTTGAATTACCTCATTCATATCTCCGGGTTACTGTTGCACGCATCTGGTTAAGGGTACTGATGAACGGATTTATCGTAAAACGTTCCCTCATGGTTGGGTCGTTAAGGTTTTCGGCTGAATGAAAGTCAGTACAAAGCAATTGATCATATCCTGCATGTTTGGCCGCACAGGTCACTTCACTATTGTATGAGCCATACGGAAATGCCAGGCTGTTTACAGGCTGATATGTTATATTTTCAAGATATTGCTTTGAGCGAACCATTTCTTGTGTAGCGTCATTAATATTTATCCGCGAAAGGTCGTTGTGATAATAGCCATGAGAACCTATTGTGGTAAACGGTGATAATGATAACTCCCTGATCTGCTGTTGGGTCATTTGCAGCCAGTAGTCCTCATTGTCAGGTTTGCTGTCCCGGTAAGGTACCAGCGGATATAATTGATTCATCATCTCCTGCTTTACATCAAAACCACCCGAACGAAGTATTTCTACGAATTTTTCGCCTGTTTGTTCGGAAAAATACTGATTAAAACGATTTTTATAAAACCATTGATTATTGTAATACAGTCTTTTAGGGCCATACACCTGAACCATGCCCAAAAAGTCGTTCCACAGAATATCAAGCCCCTCATTTCTTATCGCTGTGATAAAAAATGTAGCCGGTATTTGATATTTCGCTAATAAATATAATACATACTTATGATTATTTGCATAACCATCATCGAAGGTGATGCAAATGTTGAACTTATCCTTACTAAATTTCTGCTCGTAAAAATCGTTTATTGAAACGACATTAAAGTATTTTTTATAAAATTGAAAATGCTTTTCAAGTGTTTTCAGCTTGATAAAGATGGGATTAAAGCGGGTATGGTCTTTAAGACACACCCCATGATAGATCACGATTCTGCTCCCACGAGCATTGCGGAAAAAGCTTTCATCAAAACCTAGTGAATGATTAATATCCCTGCGGAGGTATTTGGTTTCCTTATATAGTTTGGTGCCAATCCTTTGGATCAATGTCATAACCAGGGTATTAACTAACAGGGAAACCAGCTTCCGGGTAATATTGTTTGATCTTTTCAATCAGCGCCGGCAAATCTCCTCTTACAAATTTGCTGCTGTTGCCTATTCTGATTTTGCTATATCCTACGGCATTTGCACCCCCTAATTGTTGATACAGTTCCTCATCAAACAAACTGATATTGCCCTTATGCATCACCAGTAATATATCCTGCGGATCGGTTGTAAAAAATGATCCTGCTTTTGATAATACCATGTCGGCATCTTTGTTTTCTTCAATTGTTCCTGCATTTAATCCCCAGGTTGTAGAAGGGGTGACCGTCAGACTATCATAGAGTTCTGCGCCAGATAACAGGCCGGTTTGCTTTGCTTTACGGATATGGTTCCAGATGTTCCAGTCGCCGGTTAGGGTCGAATCTGTTCCGAATAGTAAAGGCAGATGATTTCTCAGAACATCTACCGGGGCAGTTTTATCCAGCAAAAAATAATTTGACTCAGGGCACCAAACCAGCGCTTTAAATTTCTTTGCCTGATCTTCATTCATTGCTACTCCGTGTATTGCGATTATGGGCCTTTCAAAAAGGTTCCAGCTAATTAACTGATCGATCTCTTTCGAAGCAGCATCATCTATCCCTTCGCCGGAATGTATCACGGCCGGAGAGTTGCTTTTTAAGGGGTTGTTCAGCGCCAAACGCCATCTTTTCTCGAAATGTACCGAATGAATAGACTGGCAATCCTGAAAAACTGTTAAGAGATCATCTGATACACTGATCTTTTTCCCGTGATTAACAACAGTGGTGACCCCGCAGAGCAGATTTTTATAAATGCCCCATTGTATGCGCAGCGCTTCAGGTACCTGCAGAACGCTTTTAATAATGTCTTCATACTTGATATGAATATACACGCCCCATTCCGTATAATTCCTGAAAGTTCTTCCGGCAAGAGGCGGATAAAGATTAAAATCGAGATGGTCGTGCGAGTTGATCAATCCCGGAAAGACGATTTCATTGTTAAAATTAAGTGTTACATCTGATTCGTCTTGGAAAGGCTGCAGCAAAATTTGTGCTATTTTACCATCTTTTACCCTGATACTAACCATTTGGCCTGTCAGGGTCATCCGAACATTATTCAGGATCATTGCCGCGCCTTAAATGAATACCATATATCACCGGGAATCCCTTAAACTGCTCATAAACACTCAATGCATTCTGATCAGCATAATAATGTCTTACGGTTTCATCAATATTGATCTCTTCCTCTCTGATCAGCCTGAACCCGTTTTGATACAGTAAATCTTTGATGGTACCAACAGCATAAACATAGTTCTTTACCGCCAGTCGTTCATTATGGTGTTTAAAAGTCCGTTTGCCGCCAAAAGCAAGTAATTTGGGATGAAAATCTGTGATAATAATATCCGCTGTTGGTTTCAGGATACGGCACCAAGCCAGTAAAGCCTGTTCAATGTTTTCGATATGTGCAACCGTAAGTGTTGATATAATGGTATCAAATGTTGCATCTTGCACATCCGCCAGTAAGTTGTCGTTAATTTTATAAGTTACCGCATCAGGAAATTTTCCTCTTAGCTTGTTTAACATCCCTTCCGATACATCAAAACCTATTAGTCCGGCAGGTTGCATCTGCAAAATTTTAGTCCAATGACGTCCTGTTCCGCAGCCAATATCAGCCACTCTCTTGTCGTGAATAATTTTCGCATCAAGCAGTTTTGGAAACAATACCTCGTCAAGGTCGAGCATCAGGTTGCCTGGTTGGGCATCATAATCTTCCGACCACAGGTCATACGCATCCGCTGAATTTTTTTCAATAATAGCAGGTTTAAATAATCGTGTTCTGATGTTTCTGAGGGCGGGTATCACTTCGTTTATATAAGGGTTTTGGTAGGAGTTACGCAGCCGCGTGCTTATTGGTTGCCAAACTAAATTTTTATTTCAGCATTCAGGCAACTGCATTCATCCCGATTTCGTAATTCAGTTAAATACTAAAATTGATTGGGTTGATATATAAACAGCAGGTGATTGATCTGCTGTTATTTATCTATCTGTTTACGATTTACCGGAGCCAGTTGTAATGAGCAAAATACTGTTATTCAATCCCAAAAGTGCCGAGGCGAAACATCGCATCCCCAACTCTATATTAAGTATAGCTGCTTCCATCGAAGGTAAATATGATTGGGTAATTGTAGATGGCAATTGTGAGGCTGATCCGCTGCAAAAGATGGAAAACTATCTCGATACCGGTGATTTCAAATACCTGGGGTTTACGGTGATGCCTGGTCCTCAATTAAGGCAGGCAATTCCAATGGCCAAAGCCATCAAAGAGCG
The DNA here is from genome assembly GCA_019235595.1 of Mucilaginibacter sp. GTDB lineage: Bacteria > Bacteroidota > Bacteroidia > Sphingobacteriales > Sphingobacteriaceae > Mucilaginibacter. The sequence goes on from JAFAKI010000053.1 coordinate 6,192, forward strand.
TTACCCAAACACCAAAATAATCTGGGGCGGATATTTCCCCTCTACGCAGCCCGGCGCTGTTTTATACTCGCGATATGTTGATTTTATCATCAATGGTCCTGGTGATCATGCTTTTCCGGCGTTGATTGATGCTTTGGAAAACGACAAGCCTTTTGAGTTTATCAAAAATCTGATCTATCAATCTACTGATGGTACTATCATTAAAACACCCAAAGAAGATTTGATGGAGCAAGACACCCTGCCCCCTCTGCCTTATGATAAACTAAATGAGTTTTACCCTATAAGCAGGCTGCTGGGCAAAACTTACCTTGGCGAAAAAACAATGGCCTATCACTCCAGCATTGGTTGCCCTTTTACCTGTTCGTTTTGTGCAGTGGTGCCAATTTACGAAGCGCGATGGAAAGCAAAATCGGCACAGACAATTTACAATGATATAAAATATATCAAGGACAAATGGGGGGCAACGGCAATTGAATTTCACGACAATAACTTCTTCGTTTCTGAAAAACGCACCGTTGAATTTGCTCATTTGATCAAGCCGGAAAAAATGAGCTGGTGGGGAATGGCGCGTATTGATACGATGGATAAGTTTAAAGATTCGTCGCTGGCTGCCATTCGCGAAGCTGGTTGTAAATGCATTTTCTTTGGAGCGGAAAGTGGAAATGATGCTATCCTTGAGCAATTGGACAAAGGCGGCACGCAAACTGGCGAACAGATACTCACTTTTGCCGAGCGGTTAAAGAAGTTCGATATCATTCCTGAATATTCATTTGTGCTGGGTACCCCGGCGGCAACCACCGAACAAGTGCAGGCGCAGATAGATTTTGAGATCGACTTTATAAAAAAGGTGAAGGCAGTAAATCCAAACGCGGAAATCGTGTTATACACCTACAGCCCTGTGCCAACAGAGGGATCGGAATTATTTAAACAGGTATTGGCCAGCGGTTTTAAATACCCGCAGGTGTTGGAGGACTGGATAAGCCCTGCGTGGGAAAATTTCGACATGCGCAAAAACCCCCTTACGCCATGGCTGACTCCGGAAATGATAGATAAGATAAGGAATTTTGAAACCGTTTTGAATGGAGCGTACCCGACTGTCACCGATATCCGACTGAATAGCTTGAAGCGCAGATTGATAAAGGCGGTAGCCAGGTTGCGTTATAGGACGAGCTTATATAAATATCCTTACGAAATAAAGTTACTTCATAAGGTATGGCGTTATCGTCAGCCCGAGATACAAGGATTTTAACGAGTGCAAAATTGAACTTGACTGCGAAACATAGCGATAAGAGTCGTTCTCAAAAACCCAAAATGGATTTTGAGGAACTTTATATTGCGGTGCGCCAGCAGGAGAAACGGATTTATACCGACGAACAATTACAGCTTTTGCCCGACATTGATCATATTTACTATGATGAATGGAAGATCAGGAAAAGATCAAGCGAAAGATTGACTGACTATCTTTCAAAAAAACATCGTCTCTTGAAAATACTTGAAGTGGGATGTGGCAACGGCTGGTTATCGGCCAGGATGGCCAACATACCGGATACCAGTGTTGTTGGGCTGGATATTAATCAACTGGAAATAGATCAGGCTAACCGGGTTTTTAAAAAAGATAATTTGGAATTTATTTATGACAGCTTTAACGATAGCACGTTTGAGAATGATCAATTTGATGTAATCGTTTTTGCCGCGTCACTACAATATTTCCCATCTGTTATAAATGTGATGAAACAGGCATTGGCTATCCTGAAAAAAGGCGGCGAGGTACACATAATTGACACCCCATTTTATACGCCCGACGAGACTGAAAAAGCTGACGAACGAAGCCATAAGTACTATGCTGCTTTGGGTATTCCCGAAATGGCCGAGCATTATTTTCATCACGCTATCAGCGAGTTCTGGGGATTTAAATACGAGATATTGTTCGACCCTACTAGCATATTCAATATGATTTTTAAGAAAGACCCTTTTTATTGGGTTTGCATCAGAAAGTAACGATGTTAAACGCTCTGACCCATACGTATAAACGTTACCGCACGCTGCAAACGCACCACATATCGGCATTACCCATTGTGATATTGATGCCGCATAGCGCCTGCAATTGCCGCTGCGTGATGTGCGATATTTGGAAAGACAATAAGAATCTGAAACAACTTACGGAGGTTGATGTAAGGGGACTGTTATCGTCACTAAAACAATTCGGGACGCAGCAGGTCGTTATGTCGGGCGGGGAGGCATTGCTCAATCAAAACTTTTTTACGCTATGCCGGATATTGAGAAATGCGGGCATTAAGGTTTCGCTGCTTACTACAGGCTTGACTCTTAAGAACCACGCTGAGGAGTTGATAGAATGGGTAAACGATATAGTTGTTTCATTGGATGGTGATGAGCAATTACATGATGCCATTCGTAATATTCCTGGGGCATTCCAAAAATTGAAAGATGGCGTGCAACATATACGCTCGTTGAGCCCAAATTATAAGATCACCGCCCGTACCGTAATACACCGGCTTAATTTTTGGAACTGGATAGCCATTATTGAAGCAGCAAAACAAATGCAGTTAAACCAGGTCAGTTTCTTGCCGGCGGATGTAAGCAGTCATGCCTTTAACCGGCAAATTGCCTGGGAGCAACCGCGTCAGCATGAGATTTTATTGTCAAAAAACGAACTGCCTAAACTGGTAGCGGTTATACAACAAATAATTGACGGTTACCAGGATAATATTGATAGCGGTTTCATTGCCGAATCACAGCAAAAACTGATGCATATCTATGATTATTATGCCGCATTTTATGGGTTGAACCCGTTTCCTTATAAAAAGTGCAATGCGCCCTGGGTATCTACGGTGATAGAAGCTGACGGGAATGTTCGGCCCTGCTTTTTTCATGATGTAATCGGTAATATCAGGGACTCGTCCCTGGCAACAATATTAAACAGTGATGATGCTATTAACTGGAGAAAAACGTTAGACATGAGCACCAATAGCACTTGTGTAAAATGTGTATGCTCCCTGCATCTGTCACCACGAATAAAATTGTGAGCAGGAGATGAGCCGTTTGGCATTGCTCTATATTGACTCGCCCCCCCCAACGTTAGTCGGGACTGCGCTGTTCGACCCTGTCTATGGCAAGCCATAAAGAGGGTAAAAAAAATTTGAAATACCCTCTTTGCCGCTTGCGGAAGAGAGGTTGGTCGAGCGAAGCAATGACCGGGTGAGTTAATAGCCGACATGCCTGGGCGTTGCACTAAAGAAATGATCAAAAGCTGGAAGCCCGGTTTTCTGCACATTATCGTATTGCTAACCTTATTGCAGCTGCTCGTTACGCTGCTAACGGACGGTTTTGCCCTATCTTTTGATGAAGCCATGTGGCAATATATCGGCCGCAATTGGTTCAGGAACGGACTTGTTCCATACAATGGTGGCGTAGATAATAAATCGCCTTTGATATTTGCCATTTTCGGTTTATCAGACCAACTTTTTGGTGTAAATTATTGGTTTCCGCGCATTCTGGGCACGCTATGCCAGTCTGTTGGGATATATTACTTATATAAATTAGCCAAGCATATTGCAGGTGAACAGGCAGGTATACTGGCTATTTCGTTTTACGGATTATCCTTGCTATGGCATGGCACTGGCGGCAGGTATGTTTCCTATACAGAATCCTATGATATGGTTTTTATCATCATCGCTGCATACAGATACGTTACTGCGCAGAATAATAAAGATATCCTCATCAGCGGTTTGCTTGCGGGAATAGGACTGGCGTTTCGCTTATCTGCCGTCTGGGGCATTATAGCTATTTTGTGTGCTTTATTACGCAAAAGCAAAATAAATGCCGTTGTATTCGGCGCGGGGGTACTAACCAGTATTGTTCTGTTTGTAGCGATTTGTTTTTTTGCAGAAATAGACATTCACGGTCTCCTAACCAATTGCCTGACAGATAATTTCGGATCAGGAAGCGCTACTGACCATAACCTTACCTGGAAGCTGACAAATCTTTCTGATAAGTTCTTTTATTCAGAAATGATATTGTTCTATCCGTTCATATTGGGGTATTTTTTTATTAAAAAGAAGGTCGATCTGTTTGGGCTATGGCTTATCCTCGTGTTTGTTGGCATCAACCTGGTAGGTATTTATGATTCGGTTCACCTCCGTGAACTATTGCCTGCTATGTCGCTTATGAGCGCTTTGTGCACAATGCATTTGATAAATAAATACAAGATTCCGGCAAAGACGACGATACTGATTATCTGGGTCCTGTTTTTTCCAAAAGTGGCGGAACCGGTACGCAATATTCAAAAATTATGGTCTGGCAATAAAGACCAAACAGAAACTGCCTGCCATGAGCCTTACGACAAACCGGATGAAGGAACTCGTAAGAAATTGGGCCGATGGATACGAGATAATACTTCTAGCCGTAATATGGTGTTTGTAGCGGGTTATGGTGCGCAGGTACAGGCTAATTCGGAAAGAATATCGCCAACTGTTTATTTCAACGTTACACAAACGCAAATTGCGAAAGAGCGCTTTTACAACGATATGCGAAAGAATCATCCGGCAATGATATTGGTGCCTTTATTTTCAGAATACAGGAACTTTGTTGCTGAAGATATGAGGCAGTTTGTAGATGGATTGGTTGCAAAGGATTACTACCTGGCCGGATGTATGTACAACTATAATATCTACAGGCTTAAAAAATGAATAAACGCCTGGGGCAACCCAACAACCTTTATCCGCGTAGTTGATATAAAATGCAGCAAAGCACCATCCTTTTTTCTCATTCGTATTTCATGCTGTTTGATCCCAAGCAATGGGGGCTGGGTTTACCTTATCCTCCCTTGGGAACCTTGTTGGCTGCTGCCTTGATGCGGCAAAATGGTTATCCAGTTGCTTTGTTCGACACCATGTTTGCTAACGGCCCAGAGGAAGTTGAGCCGCATTTGGAAAAATACCATCCCGATTTTTTTGTAATTTATGATGACGGGTTTAATTATCTCACCAAAATGTGCCTCACCAACATGCGAGAAGCTGCCTTTATCATGGGCAGGCAGGCAAAAGCAAAAGGCTGTAAGGTGATCGTATGTAGTTCAGACTCGACAAACCGCTTTGAGAAATATTTACTAGAGGGGGCTGATTTTGTCATTATCGGCGAAGGGGAAATGACTTTGCTGGAATTAGTCAACGCCATAAAAAACGGCGAAGCCGATTATTCAGGAATACAGGGGTTAGCTTACCTGAAGGATGGTAAGGCTATAAAAACATTAGCTCGCCCGGTAATGAGAGACCTCGATAATTTGCCGTTACCTGCATGGGACTTGGTTGACATTAATCCTTACAAAGAAAGTTGGCTAACGAACGCCGGTTATTTTTCGCTTAATATAGGCACGACCCGCGGCTGTCCATTCAAATGTAACTGGTGCGCCAAGCCGATTTATGGCAATCGCTACAATTCCAGAAGCCCTGAAAATGTGGTGGGAGAGATTAGAATGCTGAAAGAGCATTTCGGCATGGAGCACATCTGGTTTTGCGATGATATTTTTGGTTTAAAACCAGGATGGGTAGAGAAGTTTACCAGGCTGATACAGCAGGAAGGAATAAAAATGCGTTTCAAAATACAATCGCGGGCTGATTTATTGGTCGATGAAGATTTGGTGCAAGCGCTTGCCGCTTCTGGCTGTGAAAACGTGTGGATAGGAGCGGAGAGTGGTTCGCAAAAAATATTGGATGCGATGGATAAGGGTACTACTATAGCACAAATTCATCAGTCGACGTTATTAATGAAAAAATACGGAATAAAGCCATCGTTCTTTATCCAGTTTGGTTATCCGGGAGAACAAAAGGAGGATATCAAAAAAACGATCAGGATGATCAACGAATTGTTGCCTTTTGAGATAGGTATTTCGGTATCGTACCCTCTGCCCGGGACAGTTTTTTATGAACGCGTAAAATCCGACCTGAAAACTAAAACCAACTGGACCGACTCTGACGAAATGGCGCTGATGTTCCACAATACCTTCCCACCATCTTATTACAAACAATTGCACCGTTATGTACATCAAAACTATCATCAGCATCTTGCAAAAAATAGCCTGGCCGAGTTGATCAGAAAGCCGCAGCAGGCCAATGCGAAAAATATCAGGAAAGCACTGTCTATATTTTATTATACCCCCGCCGCAATGATCGAAAGATTGAAATTGAAAAGATTAGAAAAAGCAATGTGATGGAAACAGCTGCATCACATATCAATGAAGCTAATGCAGCTGAGGCTTTTTCAGAGCAATCAGCGGTATTTGATGATTTGTACGGCAACGACGCCATTATTCAGTACAAACGCGAACGGGTAAGGAACCATGTGCTGCAATATTTGCCCTGGCATAGCCATATCCTGGAGCTTAATAGTGGTACAGGCGAGGATGCTATCTTTTTCGCTGATAAAGGCCACCGTGTTCACGCGACGGACATATCTCAATGTATGCAGGAACAATTGATGTTGAAGGTTAGCAAGAACAATTTGGACAACAGAATTACCAATGAGCTATGTTCCTATACAGCTTTAGATCAGCTTAAAAACAAAGGACCTTATGATCTGATCTTTTCCAATTTTGCAGGCTTAAATTGTACCGATGAATTGGATAAAGTTCTAAAATCGTTACCAGCTCTGCTCAAACCAGACGGGGTTGTAACACTGGTTATCCTGCCGAAATTCTGTCTATGGGAAATACTTTTATTGTTCAAAGGGAAGTTCAAAACAGCATTCAGGCGATTTTTTAGTTCGAATGGTCGGACTGCACATGTGGAAGGCCATTATTTTAAATGCTGGTATTATAACCCATCCTTTATCACAAAACGATTGAAAGGTCAGTTTGATGTATTAAGCATAGAGGGTCTATGCACCATTGTTCCACCATCCTACATAGAAGGTTTTGCCGAGAAACATCAGTCAACTTATAGCTTCCTGAAAAAATGGGAGGATCGCCTGAAATCCCACTGGCCATGGAAATATATTGGGGATTATTATATTATTTCGTTAAGGAAGAAGGTATAAAGGTTTTTGCAGGGAGGTACTATAACTCATCTAACAGGTCTTTTGCGGGTATGCCTTCTAACCTACCTTGTTTTATTTGTATTACCTCCACCGCCGCCTCATTCACTCCTTCAAAAATATTTGCTTTATAATCGCTGATGAGCTTAATCTTAACATCTTTAAAATTCTTTAAAACCTCTATCATAAAAGAAGCGTTCTCATCTTTTATATCCAAAAGTATTTTCGCCATGTTGATCTAGATGCCTGTTGGTATATAAACAAATTTATTGAATTTTATTGTTTGGATAGTTGATACTCAGAAAAACCACCTTTATGACGGAGATTTTTTGGCTAAAGCCATCCAATCTTCTTTCGGAGCCGGTGGCTAAAGCCAAACGGCAATGAATGGTAAAATAGGATGTAAATTCATTGCCGTCCCATTTATGGGACGGATGAGTAAAAGAAATGCAGGCTTTAGCCAAAAAACGGCGATAGGTTTTAAAAGCGTTTGCCGCTGGGAGGTTCCTAAGAAAATCCATTGACAGCGCTACCTTCCCAGTGTTCTAAAATCTGCGATAATTTTACCTGGTATTTGAAAATGAGTTTTTCCTGGAAATTCTTCGGATCGGGTTTGGCGTAGTGTTTCCCTGCATCCATACCCATAATCAAGCCTTTGATGTTCAGCTTTTTTTGTTGCCGTTTCTTGTCCCACCGTTGTACAGTGATTTTCATTAGTAGGGTATCCAACGTGTTTCCTGGAGGGTTGTTAAGCAACCATTCAAAAACGACTTTCAGCCATGAACGTTTGAGCGTTTTGGCTGTGGTTAATCGCATGCATTTGTTGGGCAGATAGTTGCGCGTCCAGTTGTTAGCTGTATAAAAATGCTCAAAAGTAGTATCGCCATGCAGAGGCATTAGGGTGGCTATTTCTATGGCTGTAAAGATATTTTTCTCGCGTATCTGCAATTCTTCTTCGTCAATGTAATAGTTCATGCAGAAATAGTGCTCGCGTTTTACCAAAAAGGTCAGCTTTTTAAAACAATGCATCAGTGTGCGGGTAATCCAGAGTTTGTTTTTAGCGGTGATGATAAACAGGTCAATATCTGAATCTTCATCTGCAAAGTTTTTGGAAAGGGAGCCTGAAATAGCAATCCCCCTGACAAAAGGGAAGCGAATCAGAAAGTTACTCACTTTTTTGGCAGTTGCTATTAGCCTGGTTGCCCGAACGTTGCCGTCCAGCCGGCGTTCGACTAAAAAGTATTCGTTTTTAAGGGTATAAAACTTGTCGAAACAATAAACCATTTTATCAATCACCAGGCACCGCAATTCGAATTCAAGCTCTTCAGCATCACACTTTGCAGGCAGATACAGGTATATCTCCTCCATCGTCAGCGGATAATGGAACAAATCGAAATACGCCATAGTTGCTAATATGTGTTTCCTGAGGATGGTCAAGGCGCTATTGCTTAATGGATCTGCGTTTATTTTATAATAATGACGGTTCAATCGTCTGTTTGGTTGCCGCTTTTCTTAAATATTTATGCCTTTTTATAGACAGATTTAACTTTTCGGGTTGTTCGGAAGCAAAAGCAAAATAGCTCAGGAAAATGCTATAAAACATTACGCCTTTATCTGCATCCAATACGTTTTCCGATAGTGAAACAATCGCCATAAGCATGATAAAAGAGAAAAAGACTATATCCTGTTTATAGATTGCACGCCTAAAACCATATGTCAAAGTGATCAAATAAATGCTCAGTCCCCACAGCCCTGTTTTGATCAAAAAGCTCAAATATTGGTTATGCGAATTCAATCTATGCAGGTACGAGCTGTAGAACTTTTTTGCAAAATATTGTTCCTGTAATAATTGAATTTCCGAGCCGCTGCCATAACCAATCACGGGTGACTTACTGATCAGTTTGGTAGCTATTTCCCACCTCTCGAGACGCGGCTCAACAGTTTGCCCGGCAAATTTGGACGAAAGATCTTCCTTTAATTCTGACAGGTAGCGATCGCGCAGCGCACGTGAATTAAGCACCCCGACGATTAGGATACAGGATAATGCGCCCGAGATCAACAAATACCATCTTCGCCTTTTGCCGTGCAGTAGAAACCAGGGCATAGCGAAGTTGATAGCAAGAAATAATGCTGCAAAAACAGATTTTGAACTCAGTTGAATTATACCAGCTGTAAGTATTAGTGAACAGAAAAGGCAGAGCAGGGTATTTGACGTTGAAAGTCGTTCGCCAATCAATCGCGATAGCACATAAACAAGCGCAATAGCGATTTGCAGCGATAAAAATGTAGCATGCATATCTATCGGCTCCGAAAAGTTATGATTGGTAAACGCATGCGACAAAATGGATGACAAAGGTAAATGGTAATGCCTGATGGTAACCAGCGCATCAAAATACAGGTACGCGATAGTTGCTGTGCATCCTAAAGAAAAGATCATCAGCAAATTTTGGCGATATTTTCTTAGGTCGAGCGGATTAAAGCAGAGTATCAGGGGCATTAGCAAAACGGGCAGATCAAGTTCCCACTCTAGCATTGATTGCTTAAAGTTGATGGTGTAAAGCGTGCCAATAATTGTTACCCAGAATACCGACTGTAAGATCGCCGTCCGCCAGGTGAGCAATGGTTTTACAGTTGATTTTCTGAACTGGATAATGGTATGAATAGCCAGGCTAGCCAGTATCAAATGGCTGTAAAACCGGTCGAACGGCAGGCTCAGCAACAGCAGTATTACATGGTAATAGCTGATCTTGTTAGCCAGGTTATCCTTGATAAGCAACACCTCTTTCATGATTTAAGCGTTCGTAACATTCCACGATGAATGCCTCATATTCGTCAATGATCTTTTGCCAGTTGAATTGGAAAGCTATTTTATGCACGTTGTTTTTTACCATAGCACGTTCGGTAGCATCACGCTGAACATTTTCTACCAGGTGCTTTACTCCATCGGCATCAGAGAAATAGAAAGCATCGGAATGTAATACCGATTTATTAAATGGGTTATCATGCGCAGCAATCAGTGCCTCACTCGCCATTGCTTCCAGTAATGAAGGGTTGGTGCCTCCCACGCTATGCCCGTGAAAGTACAGATAGGAGCTGTTTTGCATCATCCTTACTTTGGCCGTGTCAAAAATGGCTCCCTTGAACTGTATGCGTTCATCATTCTTAAAGCGGTGACGGATATATTGCCCGAAGCGGTTGCTGGTATCACCGAGCACTTTAAAGGTCCGATTCGAATTGCTGTTGTTAAAGCCTTCCAATATGGTTTCTATATTGTTCTCTGGCTCCATGCGGGCCATTAATAAAAAGTAATCTTCTTTTTTGGCTAATTCAGTATCCAGTTGCTCCCGTTCAATATCGCTGATCAAATCGGCGCCGTAGGGAATGTATTCACTAACGATATTGTATTTATTTTCGAGATAATCCTTGATCACCCTCGAATCGGAAATATAAAAGTGACTGTGTTTCACCGCCAGCTTTTCGGCATATTTCAAAAACTGTTGCACGGGCTTAGAGTATTTTGAACGTTTCCACTCTAAGCCATCCATATTGGTAATAATTGTGCTCTTTTTAGGATAAAGCATTCCCCATACCGAGCTGCTGGTATAACCCATCAGCAATACCACGTCGAATTTTTTACGACGGGCATCTATCAGGCAGTTCAGGTCATAGATGAACTGTCCGGCTGTGCCGACTAGGTATTCGGGGTCGTAGCAATGCTGAATATCCACACCATTCCACGTCTCGGCTTTATAAGGATGATTGTGTGAGTTATAAACCGTTACCGAGTGACCCTTTTTCACCAATCCGGCCGACACATATTCTGATATATGCTCAAATCCCCCGTAATAGTTGGGGATGCCCCTCGTTCCCAGTATAGCAATCTTCAAGTTCTTCATAGTTTATTATTTGTTTATATGCTTTTAAAGTTTCGGTTGCGGCTTGTTGCCATGTATATTTTTTTAATATCAGGTTGCACAGATTTTCGTCATACGGACTTTCACTGGCTCTTTTTACCGCTTCAAAAATGCTTTCAGGTTTTCCGGGATTGCAGTAAAACGCATGGTTACCAAAATATTCCTTTGCATCTCCGCGATCAGTTATCACAATATTGCAGCCCATCACAGCTCCCTCAATTGAGCTTAACCCGGTAGTTTCAAACCAGCTCGGCAGAATGTGCACTTGGGCTTGTTCATAATAGGTGATCAGCTCTTTTTGCGGGATGTGGTTGATGAATGTAACATTGGATGCGGCAATGCTTCGACATTCGTCATAATAAGGCTTCTGATTTGGCGCATGCGAACCTATCATTACCAGTTTGAACCGGGTATCGTTAAGCGCTTTGATCAGGTTGAGTTGATTCTTGATGCCCTCAATCCTAGCCACACACAAAACCAGGTTAGGGTCTTTCAAAATTGATGTATTGCGTTTGAACAAATGCTGATCGACGCCATTCGGGATCACCACGTGGTTTATTTTGTATGGATATGATTTGATGATGCGGCTATATTCTGACTCCGAATTGGGCAGCACCATGGCTGCGCGTTGCAGCACTTCAGTAATGCTGCGGCGCTGGCCTTTCCACAAATATTCCTTGCTGGCCAGGTGATCTTTACCCAGTAGCCAGCGCGCAACAGTCTTCAGGTATTCGATGCTGTTAGGCGGCAAAAAACCGAATATGACACCCACACCCTTACGATGGTATTTATCATACTCGGTATAGTTGCACAGTATGGTGGATACTGCGAATGGTTTGCCTGACTTTTTGCTATGATAAAGTATATCCGCCGGGCGTGTCAGGTTGAAGAAATGCAACAGATCATAGTCTGCGTAGCTGAATTCATCTTTCGATAATTTAATATCTGCCGTAACACCTAACTGTTCCAGGTGCCGGGCAGTTTGTACTACCTGTACCGTGTCGCCGCCGGGTACATCAAATAGGGTCGATCGTGTTATAAATGCTACTTTCATATGTTGTTAGAATCAAGAGTCAGAGACAAGAATCAAGATGAGAGTCGAGTTTAAAGTCAATAAAGGGGCATAGTGAAGATTTCTTCGCTGAAACATAAGTGCATTCATGCCTCTTAGTCTTGATTCTTGGCTGTCGATTCTTGGCTCTCATAATCTGTTAGGGCTAAGTTTGTGTAACCATGCAATAAATGACTCAGGCATGTAACTTACCGCATACAGCAGGTAGTTGTCAAACCTTAGCGGTCGCATACTTATGGCTTTGCGCACATGCCGGCGGGCTTCCACTGGGTGATAGTTGTCCGCCAGAAATTTCTTTCCGCATAATGCATGATAAGCGCTTTCTTTTATTTTATTGATGTCTTGTTTCTGGATGATGGCAAGCAGTTCATCGCCCTCTTCCTGGGTGATCGAACCGCGTGTTGTAGCTGCCCTTTTTAATTTCCGGAAACGCTCGCCACGCCATTTCTCATCAATGGTTACTGATGCGGGATTGAACCGCACTTTTATTAAAGGCTCGCGCAGGTTCTGCATTTTGCCCATTTTAGCGAGGGCGGTCCAAAGGAGGTAATCTTCAAAATTGTGCGCATTGGCATTGTAGCCTCCGGCTTTTATCACGTCGTGCTTTTTATACATTACTGCCGAGTGAATAAAAGGGCAATACACATACATATTGTTTTGAATCTCCTCATTGGAGTGGGCGATGCATTTAAAGCTGAACAGGTATTCGCCGTGCTCTAAAATGTATTCCGCATCGCTGCCTACCATCACATAATCGGGGTGGTCTTCCAAAAAGTTGAACTGTTTTTCCAGTCGGTCGGGCATGCAAACATCATCCGCATCAAAACGAGCAACATAATGGGTATACGCCAACCGCAAACCCGTATTAAGCGCCCGTGCTATACCCTCATGCTCTTTATTAACCAGGACGATACGCGGATCATTAAATGAAAGGATGATGCTTACGGTATCATCCGTTGATCCGTCATTTATAATGAGTAGCTCAAAATTATGGTGCGTTTGCTGCAATACCGATCCGATCGCCTCGCGGATGTATTTACCCGCATTATAGGCAGGCATCAGCACGGTTATTTTATGACGATCAGTACGCATTTTTTACCAGTATTTTGGGTGAATTCTCTTTGATATCGAGCAATAACAGCAACTCAAAAAATACGAGGATGGATAATTGCTCAAACCAGTAGGCTATAAAAAGCAGGGCCATCATCAACAGGAGGATGGGCAGCCCGTATGTCAGTATTTTATAATGTTTCAGAAAATACCAGATATACCAAATAAAAAAGGCAATCACTCCCAATACACCGTACTCGCCAAGCAGTTGATCGTAAACTGAATCGGGACTATTGCTGAGCGAATGCTGATCCTTGTTTTTGCTGAAATAGTTGAGATATACATCAAGATGGTTCGACAAAAAATCAGGGTCGACATAAATATATTTTTGAGGATACCCGCCTGCAAAACCCAAGCCACTCACTCTAAATGCCAGCTTGGATGAGAAGTTACCCAAACCATCACCCATCAATAGTTTAAAAGGATGGTTCTGCAGAAAATGCAAGGTCTGTTGCCAACTGGTGACTTTTCCGGGCAAGTTAGGCTTGAAATTGCTCTGAGACGATATCGGGAGGTTGTTTTTATGCATATCAATAAAGGCCAAAAGGCGCTTCTGATAATCGTTGGTGTCGGCAATATGCTGGTATGGCCGGGTATTGATGTCAGGTTTGGGGATAATTATCCTGCCAGCATCGGTTTTTGACGTGTTGGATGGTGTGATATTCTTTTCAAGAGGGTGGTTAGCCAGGTACGTGCTATCGATATAACGCTGAGCAATTTTTTGTTTACGCTGATCGGCATCCAGCACGCTATCGGGCATTAAAGTTATTGGGACATTAGGTTTCGGGGTCCCTGTTTTTTGTATCACATTGAGGTGAAGCGTGTTTTTAACTACTTCATGTGCGTAGATGTAATTTTGCGGTGATACCTTTACCATAAAAACCACCAGAAACATGATACAAACCGCGATAAGGCTTTTTTGATCGCGTGTGCTTTTAAATATGAATAATATCGCAAAGCAAAGCAACAAGATCATATTAGTAAAATTGCTGGCGGTAAGCAGCATCACTGCCATGCATAACAGCAGCATACCCGCATCCTTTTTGGTCAGAAAATAGACGCAGCCAAAGGCATTTAAGACCGCGTTGGTGGTTGAGGTATCAAAAGTTAGTCCACGAATGTAATCTCCCGTGCTGATAAAATATTTCTGAAACTGGCCCTGGTAGGTGTAGGGGTTAAGGTAGCCCGTTTCCCATACAATGGCTGCAATATTCATAAAAGATAGGGTAGCATTGATAATAAAAAAGGCAACGATCGTACGATGGATGGTTTCAGTATCGTTATTCTCCACAAACAGTTTTATCTGGTGCATAGCCAGTATGCACAATACCCAGAAACCAATACCTGTTAATAACACGATATTGTAATTGACGCTGAAATAATTCCGGCTGATGACCCAATTGAGCAGCGCGATACCCATTGCCAGCAGATAAAAAAGTGGTAGTCGGGAATTTTTGAAACTAAACCCAAATTTGAAATCAAACTGAAGTAAATAGATAAGTGCAATGGCTGGCACTTTAACAACCATTTTTACGTTCAGGAACAAAACGAGGAAAAGCAACAGCCTCCAGTCGATCAGTTTACGCAAATGCCTAAAAAATGAAACAACGATACTGGCGGTCATCAGGTGTTCTTTTTAAAGAGATTACGCCCGGCCTACTGCAACGGTTGCCTGCTGGAAATGAAAGAAACTTAATTATTTCAGTTCAATTTTTAGCAAACCCATATCCGCCGGGATTTTATAGATTTGTTGCCGGCTAAACTATTATGGCATTTAAAACTCCCGAATTACGAACCGTTAATGTAACCCGTTATGTGACCCCCTTGCGCGAAGGAGGCTCATTGCCTGCTATTGCAGAGGCGGATGACGATTTTCTGTACGTTATTAAGTTTCGCGGAGCGGGACAGGGAGTAAAGGCTTTGATCGCAGAATTGATAGGAGGGGAGATCGCTCGCGCCCTGGGTTTTAAAGTACCCGAAATCGTTTTTGCCAATTTGGATACCGCCTTTGGCCGATCTGAACCTGATGAAGAAATACAAGACTTACTAAAAGCCAGCGTAGGATTGAACCTGGCTTTGCACTATTTGTCAGGCGCAATAACTTTTGATCCGGTGGTGACTAAAGTCGACCCAAAACTGGCTTCGCAAATAGTTTGGATGGATTGTTTACTGACCAACGTCGACCGCACGCCACGTAATACCAATATGCTGACCTGGAATAAGGAATTATGGCTGATCGATCACGGCGCGGCACTATATTTTCACCACTCATGGGATAACTGGAAAGAACAAGCTGTAAGGCCATTTTTGCAGGTGAAGGATCATGTCTTATTGTCGCTGGCATCAGAATTGGAGTCTGTAGATGAAGAGTTTAAAGCCATCCTCTCACCCGAAGTTATCCGTTCTATTGTTTCATTAGTGCCAGACGACTGGATAAAAGGCGAGTGGTTGGAAGACCCTGACGACGTGCGCTTGGTTTATGCGCAATTTTTGGAAACTCGTATAGCCGCATCGCCTATTTTTGTAAAGGAGGCGCAACATGCAAGAGAATAACCTGTTTGAGTATGCTGTTATCCGCGTGGTGCCGCAAGTGGAGCGCGAGGAGTTCCTCAATGTGGGGGTGATCCTCTATTGCCCGAAGCTGAAATTTCTGCAATGCCTGTGTGCGGTGGACGAAAAACGCCTTTGCTCTTTCTCCAGCAAAATAGATATTGATGACCTGAAAGGCCATCTTCATTCCTTTGCTGAAATATGCCGCGGCAGTAAAGACGGCGGCCCCATTGCCCAACTGGATATGCCTTCGCGTTTCCGCTGGCTTAGCGCTACGCGGAGTACTGTCGTGCAAACTTCAAAAGTTCATCCGGGATTGTGTGTTGATGCGAAAGAGACGCTTGAAAAATTATACGCGCAGTTAGTACTTTAACCTTTTAGTGCTCACGTTCACAAACACTGGGAATACTCTATTTAACGGTTCTTCAGCTCCGCCTTTAAGCGCTCATTTTCTGCTCTTAATTTATTGATATAATCATGTTGTGCCATAAACTCTGCGCTTATTTCTTCAAGTGTGTAGCGCTCTGTAATATGCTGCGGGCAATTCCAGTCGTAAGCCTTTACGTGAAGTACGAGCAACCTTTCAGGGCGATGTTTATAATCCCCCAACCTTAGTTTTTCAAATAGTTCAGTATTGTCCCCTATCTCAAGAATTTCTGCCTCGGCATAAATTTTTAACCTTGTCTTCGCGGCCTGATCCAACAGAAATAAAGCAACTTTATTATTGGTGGTCAAATTGCCAACGGAGATATATTGCTTGTTGCCGCCGAAATCAACAAAACCCAAAGTTTGATCATCCAATGTTTTTAAGAAACCTTTGGGCCCACCTCTGAACTGAATATAAGGGTACCCGTCTTTCCCATTTGTCGCCATATAGAAATTATCCTGGTGGGATATAAAATCTATCTCGTATTCTGTCAAGCCGTCGGGGTTCTTAAATTGTTCCATCCGGGCATAGCTCGCCCGGCTCCCATATCTTTCCTGGAATCGTTTGGATGCGTCGGAAAATGCAATTTCGGCGTAGTTCATCGTTTTTGATCTAAAGCTACCAGTACACAAAATATATTCAAAGCAACGGCCCTAAATTTACTCTGGGATGAGATTTTATATTCCTTCAATGCACAGCTGATTTATTTAATAATATGAAGTTCGCCAAATCATGGCCTGTTCAATGATTTTTTATAATTTTATGAATACTGATCTCAAATCCATTGTCAAAAAATAAGCAAATCATCCTGTACGGTACTGCCCTCGCTGCTTTATTGTTCCTGTTGAAATGGTTGGAGACGCGTTATATCCTGCTCGATCAGCAACTGGATATTTACCTCGGTATCGTGGCGGTGCTGTTTACC